>JBEKYG010000617.1:0-3848 GCA_049511215.1 Acidobacteriota bacterium
CTCCGGTTTTGTCCTCGCCCCGGCTGAGAAGAAGGAACTCGCCCAGCCGAATGTTTTCGGCCAGGTGCACCAGGTTTGCCGCGCTCACCAGATAGGCCTTGATCTTACTGAGATCCCCTTCATTGGAATCCGGAAAGCGTGCGAAGATCAGGGAGCTGATCAGAAACCCGAGCACGGCGTCGCCAAGAAATTCCATCGACTCGTTATGCTGGAGCGCCTGTCCATCCTGCTCATTGACGAAGGATCGATGGGTCAGCGCCCTCGAGAGAAGGGATCGGTTCTTAAATTGATAGCCCAGCAGAGACTCCAGCCCAGTGAGAGAATCGGCTGCGGCTGCCGTGTTGCCGGGCATTTCGTTCATCCACACCTCACCTGTTCGGGGCTCGCGCAAGAATTACTCGGCATTTTGGCGCGAGCCCTCAGGAAAACCCTAGCTCTGCCTTAGCCCTGGCGATGACCAGTTCGAGACCGGCCAGCGATTGATTGTGCTGGCTCCTGTAGATTTCCTCAAGAAGATTGCGCGCATTCGTGACGACGATCCCATTGACAGCTACCGCCTTGGCAAGATTTGATTCCGCATGCTGATAGTCATTGAGAATGGCGTAGGCAAAGCCGAGACCGTACAGAGCGAAATCGTCATTCGGCTGATGTTCGAGCGCGCGGTGGAACGCGGCGATGGCATTCTCGGCCCCGCCCTTCCTGACAGCCGCCTCCTCGCTGGCCTGGGCACGGCGAAGCTCCACAAATCCCAGAGTCGTGTTGTTGCCTGCCAAAAGCATCTTCTTGCCTTCGGCCCAATGCTGCTCGGTCATGTACGCCGGCTTATCTGCCACAGCTACCAATTCCAGGGCGCGCGACGCCATGACCTCGGCCTGATCTACCCGGCCCCGTTGCACGTAAACACTTCCAAGCTCGGTCAGGAGTGTATAGTTCTCAGGCCAAAGGTCGAGCGATTTTTCGCCGTATTCAGCCATCATTTCGATATGGTTGGATTGCCGGCCAAGATAGACGCCATCCTGGTAAACATAGGCAAGCAGCCCGGATTCAGGATAGTCGTTGGCAAACTTGTCGATCAGACTCCTTTTTTCGGCGGGATCGACCTCATTGTGCATCCGGTTGTATGCATCCAATTCCTGCTGGGAACCAGCCTGGCCCAGCCTCGGCTTGGCAGGCGCAGTTTGCGCGGGTTTCTGTTGTTCCTTTGCCTGTGCCACGACACAAACAGAAAAACAGAAGAAAAAAACGAGCCCGCTCCAGCCAAAATCTTTCCGTCGCATTTCGTCTATATTACCCGGCCTGCGAAACGATTGAAAGGAACAAGGCTGCAATTCAGACAGCGGGAATAGCATAACCGCAACCAAAATCTACCTCCAAGGCTCAAAGGCTCTAAGAAATCAATAATATAAATTCTTCGAGTCTTTGAGTCTTTGAGGAAAAAATCATCGCCAACTGGCCTCTTCAGGTGCGGAAATGGTCGAAGCCCGCGGCGTTCAGGGGTTGGGGTGCTATGCCGGACCTGGAAGCCCAGACAACACCGCGTGCGCGCCGCAAGCACCCGATTCGGCTGAGCGGTGGGAAAGCGAGCGGATACGCATCCTCAAAACGTGCTGCTTTTCGGGCGGGAACAGCAAAAAGCAGCTCGAAATCCTCACCGCCATGAAGCGCGAGTGCCAGAGGAGGATTCGAGCCAAGGTATCGCGAGAGGGCGGACTCCCTTAAAATCAACACAGGATGGGATGTGGCATCAAAAATACCAGATCTTGCCCGTTGGATCAGAAGAACCGGACGTATTCATGGAGGAAGAACTCAAACCCGAAACGAGACTTCGCGAGCTGGCTCACTCCCTTGAAGCGCCCTTAGAGCTTTCTTACGGGCAGGGGAAAATTCCGGCCGCCATTTTTGAGAAGGTAGCGGAGACCCAGCTCATCCAGCCGACTTTCATAAACGACTATCCCACAGAGTTGTCGCCGCTCTCGAAAACAAAGCCCGGCGACCCTGAGACCGTGGAGCGCTTCGAGATTTAAATCGCGGGGATTTCCAAAACCCTTAACTGCGGTGAGCAATTTTGATCAGACATGTGAGCAGTACGGAACTGACGCGCAATTTGCCCCGGAGTATAAGAAACACTGCGAGATGACGGATGACGCCTCCGAAGCGAATCTTGGCAAATTCTATTGGGAAAGCAGAAGAGAAGCCCTGAAGACACGGTTCACACAAGGTCCTTGCGGCGGGTACTTTGACGAACCAATGGAGGCCACGCGGGGAAAAAAGATCTTAAGGTCATGAAGGGAGAGTGTGCCATGGCTAAAAAAAATACAGCAGTGCTGGTTATTTACACGAATTACTCCAGCGTCGAGAACGCCGGAGCCGTGCGCGCAACGGAGTTGTCTGAGGCAGTTTCCTTGCCATTTTAAGCGTATCCCCAGAAAGAGGCAGTGTTACGTGAGGGTTGTCCGGATTGGTAGCGTAAGTACTCTTCTTCCAATGCTAGACGGAGTGCCCAATGACGTTTTACCTGATAATCTTCATGGTCGCGATGGCATTCTCCGGCAGCACCGTGATTCAAAGTGACTGGTTTACGAATCCCTTTGTCGTTGTGAAGAACAGCATGATCGCGTTCTTTGAGTGGATTGGTGACCTGGGAATCTTCTGTGGGCGTTTGTTTCGCGTGGCCTTGGTTCCTCCCCATGAAGGGCGGGAACTTCTCCGCCAACTCGAGGCAGTGGGACCAAAATCGTTTATGCTGGTTGCGCTTGCGGGCGCCGCCACGGGAGCGGTTCTTTCTCTGCAAACACGCGATAGCCTGACGCGGATGGGCGGTGCATCCTTGCTTCCCTCGGTCATTGTGTTCGCCTTTATCAAAGAGACCGGACCCATCATCACCGGTTTGATCGTCAGCGGGCGCGTGGGGGCGGGAATCGGCGCCGAGCTCGGCTCGATGAAGGTCACCGAACAGATTGATGCCATGGAGGCTTCGGCCGTCAACCCTTACAAATTCTTGGTGTGGACCCGGGTGTTGGCGTGTGTCTTGATGCTGCCCCTGCTCACTTTGGCGGCAGATTTTTTCGGAATTCTCGGAGGTTGGGCTACCAATACGCTCATGGAGCCGATCTCGCTCCGTCTCTTTTTCGAGAACGGCTTCAAGGCGGTGACGTTCAGTGATTTTTTCCCGCCTACTTTCAAGACCGCGATCTTTGGCTTCATTATCGGTCTCGTGGCCTCCTTCCAGGGCATGCGCACACAGGGAGGCACCGAAGGCGTGGGACGTTCCGCCACCAGTTCAGTGGTTCTTTGCTCACTCTTCATTATTGTGGCCGATGTCGTGCTGGTCCGATTAATTCAGGTGCTTTTCACATGAAGAACGGCGGCGAAAACAAGGAACCTCGAAACAATGAACCGGCCGTTGTGATTCAGGATTTGTGCAAGTCCTTCGGTCGGCAGAAGGTGTTGAACGGAATCGGCCTGACGGTTGCCCGCGGCGAGACCGTGGTCGTGCTGGGACGAAGCGGTACGGGGAAGAGCGTCTTATTGAAATTGTTGATCGGTCTGCAAAAGCCGGACTCCGGTTCCATCCGCATCCAGGGGCAGGAAATGACGACTTTACAGTTCAAGGAGTTAAACCAAGTCAGGATAAAGATAGGGTTCTTGTTCCAGCAGGCCGCACTCTACGACTCGTTGAGCGTCGAAGAAAACGTCGCCTTTCCCCTGGACCGGCACTCGAACCTCCGGCGTGGGGAGCGAAAAGAGCGGGTCCGCGCGCTACTCGCGACCGTCGGGATGGAACAGCATGGAAAGAAGTTCCCCTCGCAGATTTCCGGAGGGATGCAGAAGCGCGTAGGATTGGCGCG
>JBEKYG010000618.1:0-3847 GCA_049511215.1 Acidobacteriota bacterium
GAACATCAGCTCAGCTGTGGATGATTCAGCTGAACGCCGGAGGTTAGACGAGATCAAGAAACGCATCGTGGGCGTGAAAGAGGAGCCCAAAAAGGAAACCGTGGACGAACCGCTTCCGGAGAAGAGGACCTTGGAGAGTTAAGCCGCCTTATTCTCCACATACAAAGGAGCCCGAATCATGAAACTGCTAGACAAATTATTCAGCAAAACACCCACCGCGCCGGACATTCGTGTGCAGCTCAAGGAGATCGAGCGCGATCAGAAAAAAAAGCGGCGCGATCTGGATGTCATGGACCAAAACAAACAGCAAAAAGTCAAGGAAGCCCTGGCCGCAAAAAAGGCCGGTAAGAACGAGATTCTCCGGGACATTTTCCGCGAGATGAGGCAGGTTGAGATTGACAACGGATACATCAATGCCGACCTGCGCCGCCTTTCCCTGGCCAAAACCGCACTCACCTCTTTCTTGAGAAAGATGGAGATGCTGGAGAAGAAGCAGGATCGCAAGAGCCTGCAGAACCTCATCGTTCGCTTCAAGGACAGCTCCATCCAGAAAGCCATCGATACCGCCGAGGTGGACGATGACACCTTCAACGATATGTTGGATGAAATCATGGGCGAAGAGGAACTGTCCGTCACTCAGGGAAAGGTGAAGGAAGATACCGGTTTCGCCGACTTCGACAAGGCCATCGGCGAAATGGCCAAGGCGGAGGAA
The DNA here is from genome assembly GCA_049511215.1 of Acidobacteriota bacterium. Classification (GTDB taxonomy): domain Bacteria; phylum Acidobacteriota; class UBA6911; order UBA6911; family UBA6911; genus JAFNAG01. Next base: position 713 of record JBEKYG010000618.1, read on the forward strand.
TCCGGCACCGATGAGGAGGAACTGTCAAAGTTCCACGAAGAAATCGACAAGGCCATCAAATCCGAAAAGATCAAGGATGAAGCCTAGGGGCGAGACTTGAGGAGCAAACCATGAGTATCATCGATCTGAGCGGTCAGCTCGAGGTCCAGCTGAGAAAGACGCTGGATAAAGCAAAGGATCTGGAATCTCAAAACAAGGGCGCTGAAGCCTCTGAGGCGTACTTCAGCGCGGCCAAGCTCATGAACCTCATCGCGGATAAAGCGCCGACGCTCCGAGATAGAACGCGGCAAAGGGAGAAAGCTCTTCAATACTTTCAGGTAGCGGAAGCCTTGAAGGCCGGCAAACGACGTGTGGCAGCCCCTGCCGCACCTCCACCGGGGCAGGGCGGCAAGCTGAAAGAGCAAGCGCCATCCGATGACGAGCAGCAGTATTCCGATGAAATCGCATCCCTCATTCACCGCAGCAAGGTGACCTGGGAAAAGATCGGGGGCCTGGAGGAAACCAAGCGGGAAATCAAATTTACCTATGGCCTAGCGCTCGCGCAAAAGCCCGAAGGCGTGAAGCTGGCAGGTTGGCGCAGGATGCTGTTTTACGGTCCACCGGGAACGGGCAAGACTCTGCTGGCAGCAGCCACGAGCAACGGCCTGGGTGCAACCTTTTTCAACGTCAAGGCAAGCAACCTGCTCTCTAAATACTTCGGGGAGTCGTCCAAGCTGATTACGGCACTCTTCGACGCCGAGCGCAACGAAGCCGATGAGGGTTTCGCCGTCATTTTCATTGATGAGGTGGAGTCGCTTTGTCTACCCAGAGGCGAAGGTTCTGAGAGTGGGGCGGAGCGAAGAATGCTCTCGACCATCCTCTCGGAGATGGACGGACTGGCGGACAAAGGAGAGGATCGGTTCGTTCTGACCATCTCCGCTACCAACGCTCCCTGGGACCTGGATGATGCCGTGCTCAGCCGTTTTCAAAAGCGGATCTACATCCCATTGCCCGACGCCCCTGCGCGCAAGGCGATTTTGGAGATCCAATTGCTGAAAGAAGGCCACACGCTGGATGTCTCCATGGACGATGTGGTGCGCAACACCGAGTGGTTTAGCGGGCGCGACCTGGAGCGTTTGGCGAACCAGGCAGTCAATATAATGGTCGAGGAACTGAACGGCCAAATTCCGCACTGTGTGGACGGCGGCCGGGATGCAATCGAAAGCTACAAGCTCAGGATCCGGCCTCTGCAGAAGAAGGATTTCGATGAGGCCTTTAAGCGAATCCGCGTGGATACGGAAAAACTGAAGAAGCTGGTGACCCGGTTCCGCGAGTTCGCTGAAAGCAACTGACCCTCGAGAAACCGTCGATAATGCAACCAATAATGGAAGTATTGTTCTGGGATCAAGCCAAGGCGGTGCTCCATCAGCTTCGACTGAATCTACCGCTTACCGTCGCAACTACGGTTGCCATGAGTCTGATTATCGGATTCTGGAAGAAGCTGCTGCACTTTGTCAAACGGCACCTGGGCCTGGTGGAACCGCAGAAAGAACCCCTTCACCCCCACTTGTCCGACGGTGAAGCTCCCCACACTTATACCTTGGACAAGTTTCGCCATGGTTTCAAGGTAGGCTGGGGTTGGTGCGGTGCCATTGTCGATGCCGGTGTGGTCCAACGTGAACTGGAGCCCAGGCGTTATCGTCGCCGCGCGGTGGCGAGGATGATCGCCGGTATGGGGTTGCGAGAAAATGCCCGGGTAATCGTCTGGCGCAATAAAGAGATACCCGTGAATCTCTACCTAAAGGATCTTTTCGCCAGCGACCATCAGCCGATGCAAGCCGAGATCCAGACGCAATTCAAGATCGACCCGGCGCGCCTGATGCGATCCTCTTTGGAAGAACTCACGCTGCCACCCGAAGAAGTCTCGAAGCAAATCTCCCCAAAGGTTTCGCTCCCGGCCCAGCAATGGGTTTCGTCCATGGCAGCCGCTGACTTCTACCGTCAAAAGGACAAGCTTCCCGAATGGAGCAAGCTTGCCAAAGAGTGGGTCAAGTGCGCACTGGAGGGATGGGCATTTGACGTGGTCCGAGTCACCAACCTGCGAGTCTTCAGCCCCGCCCTGGACCAGGTGTACAAGGAGTATGGGGACCTTGCCCTGGAAAACGAAAACGCCAAGCGCGAGGTGGAGCGGAACAAGGTAAGGGGTGCATTGCGGCAAGCGGTCCTGGCGAGCAAGCTGGCGGAGATTCGCGACCAGAGTGAACATGAGGACACGGTGCGTGCGATCGAGCAGGAGCGAGCCTTGAAAGAAAAGGCACTGCATCAGGAGCTCGCTCAAACAGAAGTGACGGAACTGGAAGAAAAACTCAGAGTTTGGCGGCGCAAGCACGAATTGCTTTTGCAGATGTTGGATCCCGTGGGCGGCGGATCGCAATCTACCGGCGACATCACCCAGCGTGTGACCGATAATCTTCGCCGGGCCGCTGTCGAGGCCGCAGACTCTCCATTCTCCGCGCACGAGCGTGAGCAGATTCGCGCCGTGCTGCAATCCACCCGGGGACAGGCATCGCGGCCGGAGGAGATACTCTCAGCAATTGCCAAAGGCGGCAATATTCCCTGCTCCCTCTTTGATCCGCTAGCAAGGATACGCGGTTCTCATACGCTGCATGTTGGTGATGGCTGGAGAATCTTCGACGGCGACAGCCTGTGGCAGATTCGCCTGACCAGGATTTCCACGCGCCGTCATGGTTTCTTATGGCACCGCGAATCTCCGGCGCAGGCTCATTTCGAGATGCGGGCATCGCCGGACAATCGCCGCTTTGAGCAGGATATAGTGCTGGCAAAACCCTTCGAACTCACGTTAGGGCATCATCCGATCCCGGTAGAGTACCTCGGAGGTACGCCAAGCAGGATCTCGCTTCGGATCCCTTTAGATTCACAGAAGCAACCTGTTTAGCCCTGTGGTCATCGAGATGTCCTTTAAAAGCAAAAAGCTGCCACGGATCTCACGGATTCCACGGGTCTTATGAAGGCGCTACCAAAAGGCGGTGTTTCTTGCAGCCTCCAGGATGCAGGCAAAGACGACGGCATTATTTGGTGCGCCTCGATACGCGCATGCCATATGCATATAAATTCGTGAAATCCGTGGAATCCGTG
>JBEKYG010000619.1:0-3847 GCA_049511215.1 Acidobacteriota bacterium
GGGAAGCACGGTGTTGCCGACGCGACCAACAGTGTATTCCTGGGCACTGCTGTTCAGACCGGGCTTGGCACCGCGGTCATCGTCCGCACCGGCCGAAGTACTGCGCTCGGAGCGATTGCGCAGCGTTTGGCTGCGAGGCCGCCGGAGACCGAATTCGGCCGCGGCATACGCCACTTTGGGCTGATGATCACCCGGGTGATCATGCTGCTCGTGCTTTTCGTTCTGCTGGTAAACCTCTATTTCCACCGCCCGCTGCTGGAGTCCTTCCTCTTCGCAGTCGCCCTGGCGGTAGGGATGACCCCTGAGATGATGCCCATGATCATCACCGTCACCCTGGCCCAGGGTGCGAGGCGGATGACCAGGAAGAAGGTCCTGGTCAAGCAACTTGCGGCCATCGAGGATTTTGGCAGCGTGACGATCCTCTGCAGCGATAAGACGGGCACACTGACCGAAGGGGAGATCGTGCTTGACCGGCATGTGGATATCCTGGGGAAGGCGGATGGCAACGTTCTGCGGCTCATCTATCTGAACAGCTACTTTGAAGCGGGCATCAAGAGCCCCCTTGACGATGCCGTCTTGAAGCACGAGCATCCTAAAATTGTGGAGTATGTCAAGGTGGACGAGATCCCCTTCGACTTCAACCGCAAGCGCCTTTCGGTGGTGGTGCGACATGGTGACGAGCACCTCCTCATTACCAAGGGCGAGGCAGAGGGTATCTTCGGCATCTGCCAAAGCGTGAGCATCGATGGGTCACCCCAGCCGTTCGATGAAAGCCGGCGCGCCGCGGCCGAGGAGACTTACAGGAAGTTGAGCGCCGACGGTTATCGGACCCTTGGGGTAGCGGTGCTAAAAGTGGACAAGCGGGATGTCTACACGCCGGCGGATGAGCGGGATATGACGCTGGCCGGATTTGCGGCGTTCCTGGACCCGCCCAAGGAAGGGGTTCATGCCGTTCTGGAGGCGCTGAAACAGAATGGCATCTCCGTGGTCATCATGACCGGCGACAACCAGTATGTTACCCAGAAGATCGCCCATGAGGTTGGGCTGGCATCGGACCGCATTTTCACCGGGAACCAGGTGGATACGATGGATAATGCCGCTCTGGCCTACCAGGCCGAGAACGGCGCCATCTTCGCCCGCGTGTCTCCGGAGCAGAAGAACCGGGTGATCATCGCTCTCAAGGCACGCGGGCACGTCGTCGCATACGGGGGTGACGGAATCAATGACGCACCTTCGCTGCACACCGCGGATGTTGGCATTTCAGTCATGAATGGCGTGGACGTGGCCAAGGATGCTGCGAAGATTATCCTGCTGGAAAAGGATCTGGCGGTTTTGAACGACGGGGTAGTCGAGGGGCGGCGCTGCTTCGCCAACATCATGAAGTACATCATCATGGGCACCAGTTCGAACTTCGGCAATATGTTCAGCATGGCCGCGGCATCGCTATTCCTGCCATTCCTGCCTATGTTGCCGACGCAGATCCTGCTGAACAACTTTCTGTATGACCTTTCACAGATCAGCATCCCCAGCGACAATGTCGACCCCGCCCTCCTGCACCGGCCCAAGCGCTGGCAGATCGGGTTCATTCGCCAGTTCATGATGATCATCGGTCCCATAAGTTCAATCTACGATTTCCTCACTTTCGGGGTGCTGCTCTGGGTGTTCCACGCTGCCACGAACGCGCCTCTGTTCCATACAGGATGGTTCGTGGAATCTCTGGCGACACAGACGCTCGTGGTGTTTGTGATCCGGACGGCAGGGAATCCGTTAAAGAGCCGTCCCGGTCGCCCGTTGCTGATCGGCGTGTTGGCGGTCGTCGCTGTCGCCGTTGTGCTGCCCTACACGCCTGTCGGCAGCCTGCTGGGGTTTATCCCGCTGCCGTTGTCGCTGCTGGGTGCGATTGCAGGATTAGCCGTGACTTACCTTCTGGTGGTGCAAGCCGTTAAGTCCTGGTTTTATCGACGACATGCGCTGCTTTAAGCTGCCCGAACCAACATGTGCCGGAGGCCACCGTGGCCGGGACTGCAACACGGACGAGAGGTGAGCAAAATGTCCAAGGAGAAACATATGAAAAGAGAAGTGGGTATTTGGATTGACCACCGGAAGACAGTTATCGTGAGTGTCACTGACAAGGGAGAAGAGACAAGCCTGATCAGATCAGACATGGAGAAACATGTCCGGTATGCTGGTGCAGCACAGGAGGACTCGGCAGAGGACCAGCGAGACGAGCGCTTTACCGGCCATCTCAATAAATACTACGATCATGTAATATCGTGTATTCGTGATGCCGAATCCATCCTGATATTTGGTCCCGGCGAGGCAAAGGGCGAGCTCGAAAAACGTCTTAAGAATGAAGCGCTCAGCGGGCGGGTAGTTGGTATTGAAACCGTTGACAAGATGACGGATCGGCAGATTGCGGCAAGAGTCCGAAAGCAATTTTCAAAACGAAGTCGAAGAAACAAAAAAACGCCCAAGTCTTTGTCGGTGACGTTATGACGCGAGCCGATGGCAGGCAACAGCGCTCTATCTTAAGAGGCATCGTCCGCCGGGCGATGCTCGAAAGAGGGCTGTTTCGCGATTTCAGAAAGGTGGGGTAAGGAGGCGCGATTTCTGATCTGGAATTGGGAAGGGAGTTGATGGAGGAGGTTCTCCTCTTCCCGGGCGAGCTTCCCGACAAAATCGGTGGCCATCAAATTAAGTAGCGCGGGATGGCAGGAGCGGCAGTTGATGGCATTCCCGCCTGTTCCCCGGTCTAATTAATGCGGGCGACCACCAGGGTCATGTCGTCCCGCGGCTCCTCCTCCTGGATATATGCCCGCACCTGCTTGAGGATTTCGTCCAGGATTTCAGAGGATGGGCGCGCGCAGTTTTCCTGGATTATGCTGCAGAGCCGTTTTTCTCCGAACTCTTCTTCAGAGGCATTGGCGGCTTCCACGATGCCATCCGAGTACAGAACGAGGAGGTCGCCGGGTTGGACGGCAATTTCACCCTGGTGATATGTGGCCGTCGGGATCACGCCGAGAATCGGGCCTCCTTTGTCCAGCCGGCTGATCTGGCACGTGCCGTTGCTGTTGCGCCGCATCAACAGGGGGGGCAGATGACCGGCATTGACATATCGGATGATCCTGGCCTCCCGATCGTAGGAACCCCAAAACAGGCTGGCGAAACGCTCGGGTGCGGTCCGCGTGCTCAGGAGATAGTTTAACTGCCTCCAGGATATCTCCTGGTCCGCGGGTGTTTCCATCCAGCGCATGGAACGCAAAGCGCCATGGAGCATGCTCATCAACAGCGCGGCGGACAGGCCTTTTCCCGCCACGTCGCCGAGCACGATCGCGACGTGATCTTGATTGGTTGTGAACACGTCGTAAAAGTCTCCCCCGACCTGCCAGGCCGGGACGCAGGCGGCCGCAAAGTCAAGCCCCCCAAGCGCGGCATTAGATGGAGGCAGCAAGTCCGCCTGGACTTTGCGCGCCAGTTCCAGTTGTTCTTCCATTTGTTTTCCCCGGACATACCGGGGAAACTGAACCCAGATGAGGATCATCGCGGCCGCCAACCCCAGGGCAGCCAGGATGCTTACGATCAGATTGTGCCGCAACGGGCTGAAGACAGAGGAGGCGCTCTCAAGATATAGCGCGATTTCCAGCAGTCTCGGCCCCTGCGGCGCGCCGGGGGGACGGGCCTCGGAACGTCCACCTTTCGGACTCTGCGCAGCGGCAGGAGGACGGGGCCCCGCGCGTGCTCCATCCGGACCGGGCCGGAATCGCATCAGGCGCAGCGGCAGGAAGGAAACCATGACCCGGCCGTTTGGAGTGTCCCGCAACTCAGGTGTCCTCCCCCCCTCGGGGCG
>JBEKYG010000620.1:0-3845 GCA_049511215.1 Acidobacteriota bacterium
ATGGATCGATCGATAGGATGGTCCCCTTGATTGGTTCCGTCCGTCTCAGGCCTCGACCGATGGCAACGGTTGGGGCCTTTCCTTTTTTGCCTCTGGAAGACAATAGACCAACTGAAAGAAAAAGACCGCACCTTACGTTGAGGAAGGGGTGGGAATATCACTCACTCTGGTCTCGAAATGGCATATTGGCCGGTTAATCAGCACATTATTTTCGGACTCACGCAACACTCTCCAGCGACTCGATTTGCGTGAATGCATGGTAAATAGCTGCAAAATCAACAATATATCCTGGTTTTTTGGCCATGGCTCCGTATATACCAGAGTTGCTCGTTCAAGGACCCTCGCGCAGCGCGTGGTGGACGCTCCAAGCATACTCGATCCCCCTGATCACCGGCCAGCAGGGTTACAGCGATTCCAAAAACGCCAGGGGATCCGGATAGAGATTCCAATCCACCGCTTCGGTCTTAGCTTTGCGGTCTTGGGGACTGACGACGATAAGTACTGTGAAAATCAAGCGAAGGCGTGAAAGAACTCGTCTCAGGTGGCTCTAGCGTCAATATTTGAGGCCGTTTTTTCAATCTAAGGATCCGTCCTCCCTTACTATCCAGACAGCCAAAATGTTTCGCGCGCGGAGAGATTGATGCCGCGTACACTCGATTTCAGGGCCTGTTTTTTGGGTCTAAGCGCTTCTCAGGGGCCGCCGATTCGCGTCAGTCCCGTCGATTCCGCCTGCCAGTCCAAAGTACAGATGAGTCTCACTTCTGATTGCACCCCGCGGATGGATGCAGCCGCGGACGAAATCGTCATTCGTCATTTGCCTGGCCCGGAGCGTGTGTTGGAGATGGCATAAAGCGCGGAGGGGGTCATTATATAGAGCACGCCATTTGCGGGCACGGGTGTACTGTAGACTGAGCTCCCCATATTGATTTGTGCGAGCTTCTTAAGTTCCTTACCCTCCGCGAATACAAGAACGTCACCATCCTCATCCCCGAGATAGACCTTTCCGTCGGCCACCAGTGGCGAGCCCCACACTGCGGAAAGCATATCGTACGTCCAGAAAGGTTTTCCGGACGTGATGTCCAGGCAATGGAGAAAGCCGCTGAAGTCGGAAATGTAGACCAACCCGTTTGCGATCGCGGCCGTGGAAATCGAGCGGCGTATTTTGTCATAGTGCCAGATGCGGCCTGATTCCGTGATGTCTCCTCGCTTGGTGGGATCGATCGAGTACATGTGTCCCACGCCCTCGCCACTTTCGGGATCCTGGCCGATGGCAAGAAAGACCTTGCCGTCGCAGAAGACGGGTGTGGCGATGCCGTCGTTGCGCGTTTTCGGCCAGACTGCGTCCCTTGGATTCAGATCAAATTTCCAGAGTTTCTCGCCCGTGCGCGCGTTAAAGCCGTAAAGCCATCCATCGCCGCCGGAGAAAAATACCTGCATGAGGCCGCCGACCTCTGCGAGCGCCGGCGAGGACCATTGGCCGTGCAGAATCCGGTCTCCCGGGGAGTTGTCTTGCCAAACCACCTTGCCGGCATTCTTGTTGACCGCGAGGAAGCTGGGAGCACTGGGAGAGGGCACTTTTTCATGACTATCGTCGATGCCGTTCGAGGTTTCGAGGAAAACCAGGTCTTCCCAAACAATCGGTGAGGAGTTGGCCATGTTGTGCTGGAATACTCGCAGCTCTTTCATCATGTCCAGCTTCCAGATGACATCGGCATCCGTAGGACCCTTGTGGACTTCATCGAGATAGGGGCCGTCGTTCTTGCCGTCCAGAAATCCTTCTGTGTCCAGGCATGCCAGTTCTCCCCGGTTGGTAACGTAGTAGACCCGCTTTCCATCCACCGCCGGAGAGGAGCAGACGCCCTGCTCGGGCCAGTCGTTCGCGCTGCCGGATTTCAGCTTGTCCGAGACGGCTTGCCAGAGAAACTTGCCGTCTGACTCTCGGAAGCACATGAGAATCCCCTTGTCCCCCTTGATCTCGGAATTCCTGGGGTTGCCGTTGTTCGTGCCCACGAACACCTTTCCATCGGCGACGACCGGATTCCCATAGGAGATCGAGCCTATGTCCGCCTTCCATTTGATGTTCTTCATGGTCTTGATGTCCCAGGACGCGGGAAGGTTTTTCATGGAGGAAGTCATGTTCCGCTGCGGCGTTCCACCCCACATGGGCCAATCCTGAGAGACGAGCGGCACTGCCAACACGAATAGTAGACAGAGGATTTCGCCGTGAATGATTGGTCTACCCGGGCGCTGGTGATTTAAGTTCATTTTGAAGTCCCGTTGGCTGAGTGAATTGTGGCCAGTCCTGTGAGGTTTCCTTTTGGGATCTCACCGATGAGAGGTTGCCCAAGAACGAAATCTTCCGGACCTGAGCCCGCATGATTACTTGGCTTTGACGTCGTAGCAGGCGAGCACACCCTGGTTTCGGATGTAAAGCCTGCCGCCGCAGACGACAGGATGCGCCCAGCTGGGCCACCCTTGATCGGCAATCTCGAACCGTCCCCGCTCCACATAGGCCGTCGGATTCGCTTCGGCCAAACCGGCCGTGTTTTCCTCCCCCAGGAGATAAAGATTCCCATCGGCGTAGGTAAGCGATCCCTTGCCTACGCTGCGGTGCCGCCACAGGACCTTGCCGGTTTCGAATTCCATGCACGTCAGAATCGTGTTTGAAAAGCCGTAGAGGTACCCATTCACCAGGACCACCCCGCCATGATGGTTCATCATCTCGCGGCTGAAATAAACCTGCTCGGCCTTGACCTCGCCGTTCTCCGCCTTCAATCCCAACAAAACACAGCCGGTATTGTAGTCCGAAGTGTAAAAGACTTTGTCTTTAAAGAAGATTGGCGTCGTGATGTTGGCCGTGTCGTTCGCAACCTTTTCGTAGTGCCACATAAGCTTGCCATCGCGCGCCCGCACGCCGACTCCCGCGCGCGAAGTTAGTGTCATGATGGTGCGTACCCCCTGGACATCGGCGACAATACACGAAGAATAGGCAGCCGGGTCACTCAGTCCGCCCGCGGTCCAGACAGTTTTCCCGGTGGCTTTGTCCAGCGCCACCACTCCGGCTTGGTTTCCACCAGGCGTCACGATCAGATTGTTGCCATCGATGAGGGGAGACTCGCTGAGCAGCCATTGAGGGTTCGAGCCTTTGAAGTCCCTGAGGATGTTGCGCGTCCAGACCACTGCGCCATGATCTGCCTGGAGGCACGCGAGGTCTCCATCTTCGGACAATGCATAGATCAGCCCTCCCTCGACCGTAGGCGTCCCCCGAGGTCCACCGCCCTTGTCGTTGTCCAGACTCCGGCCCAGCTGTCTGGTCCAGATGGTCTTGCCGTCAGCGCGGTTGAGGCAGAATACGACGCTGTTACCACCCTGTGTCCCCTGCATGTAGATACGGTCGCCTTGAATTGCAGCTGTTCCGTAGCCTTTTCCAAGGTTGGAGATCGACCAGGTCATCGGCGGTCCCGCCTGCGGCCACTGCTTCAGCAACCCGGTCTCGGTGGAAACACCGGTCCGGTCCGGACCCTGCCACTGCGGCCAGTCCCTCTCGGCGGCCGCCCCCGCGATAACGCAACATCCTATGAGAAACAGTAGAAGCTTGGGTGAACGCATAATCCTCCAGAAATCTTCGCTCTTCGCCTTGAATTGAACAATGGGGCTATGCACTTGACTCCCCTAACACAAGCAATCGCCAACCAAAGACTCGTAGGGGCACGGCACGTTCAGGCCCTGCCATCTATGCTTGTCGGGCAATTTCCAGGGGCGTTGGGGCCAGATCCCAGCGATTACAATTGTTTCCCTGCGGGTTCCTCCAACTCTGCAAGGGGAGTCAAGTGCATAGCCCCATT
>JBEKYG010000621.1:0-3844 GCA_049511215.1 Acidobacteriota bacterium
GGCCGCATTTCATCGATTACGCTTTGGCTCTTTTCCTTCATGGCGATTTTTCTCACGTTTCGTGGCACGGCGAGCACTGATGAGGCGCACCGAGCCTTTTCGTTCAGTATGGCACACTACGATGAGCCGGTCTTGGGAAGAATAGCCGATTGTAAAAAGGCGACGCTCGCCCAAGGAATGATCAGGATCATCAAACGTCGCCGAAAGCGGATCGAAAAACACTGTTACCGCTTCATCGAATGATACGCCGTGCTTTGTTAGATTTGATGCTGCCTTCTTTCGATCCCACTCGAAACGCATGGATCCTTCTTTTGGCGTCTAACGTTCGGCATCAGCCGCGGCGCGCCTTTTGCGCCGGCGGCTGGATGCCGCTGTTAGCTGTCGATTTGCGCTGCATCTGCGCGACACTCGATAGCACGAAAACGTAGAACTGCGTTCTTTGGATCGAATCGCTTATCAGTGAGATCGAGTACAGGCCGGGTACCCCCCTGGAAGGACGCGATCCACGCACAGTCTCGGTCTCGCACGGAGAACTTATACTGGAAGTACTTGCGATCACGATAAGTGTTTATCGCCTCCGATTGAGCGACAGCTCCAAAAAATTGCTTCCAAGGAACGATGAACACATCGGCTAGTTCGCCCTTGCGGCCACCGCAGAGAACAACAGCTTCCCCTTTTTCAGACAGCTTGTCAGGATCGACGCCTTGGAAATAGAGATGTCGTTGCTCGTTGTAACTCATGCACTTGATGAAGCATCGGCAGCGCGCAATGTCCACCGTTTCCAGCCAGCTAATCCTATAGCGGACACGTGAACAAGGAATGCCGTAGTTCTCTGCGTACTGCACGAATTCCTCAGCCCAGTGGTCCTGCATGTAGTTCCCCTTGACAGCTAACGCTAGCACTCAGCGGCGCGCGCGGCTCTGCTTCTTCGTCGTGCGTCCCCTTCTGGCCGCGCGCGACCGCTGCAGCGGATTGTTAGGCCGTGCACGGCTTACCAAAGGGAAGCGTTCGGGAAACTCTATTGACTCAACTGCGAGATCGACGTCAAGATCGGGCCAATAAAGGTGTGTGGCATGAGGTTGCTCTACCCTAAGCAGATGCCCGATCGGCACATCCCTAAACCATGGGAACTTATCAAAAGGGAGAAAGAGCTCACGCTCTTCGATGAGAAGCCAGAACCCGTGCTGTGACACATTGATGACTTCAATTTCGGAAATGCTTTTCCCAGGCAGTGCGGATCTCATGCTCGTGCCTCCGGATGAGATCGAGAGCCGTACTCAGTCTATGAGCACTGAGGCCGTAGTTCTGCGCCAGCTCAATCTCCGGCTCAAGCCAGAACTTAGCTTCCCCTTCAGCGTGGTTTACATGTACATGCAACCGGGGTTCCTCCCGCGAGAAGAAGAAAAACCGAAAACCCTTCTGGCGGAAGATTGTCGGGCTCACGGGGACATCATACACCCATCGATGGGTTCTGGGTGCGTATGAAGTTCACGGTCTTGGTTCGGATCCTCGCGTGCGCTGACATAAAACGTCGATGTTCTCCATCGGCCTAACGCTGCCGTTCAGGGGCCGCGACAGCGGAGCGAAGCGCAGCTGAGCGACGCTGGCAAGCGGTCCCCTGGAACGGCGGGTTATGCGGCATTAGAACTCCTGATCCGGCGAGACCTCCTTCACGGAGCCACTGACCGGCTCGTAAAGGAGAACCCATAGGTTGAGATGCTTTCTCAGGGGCAACCGGACTCGGCGCTTTAGCTCCCGCAGGTAATCCGATGATGACGGGAGCGCCAAGCCAAGAAACAGCTTTGCAGCTGGATAGTTTGGACCCAGCGGGTAGGGTGGTGCTTCGAAATACGTGACAACGCTCGCGAGAGCACGATCGAAATGGTTTCGCTGAGTCGGACCTTTTCCGACGCCCATACCTTTGCACTCGACGCGCCACCACTCTGTCTCGGACAACCCCTCGATGTCTGCCCCGTATGATAAAAATTGCGGAGTGAAGCCTACAGCTTTGAATTTCTCGGAAAGAGCGGTCAGCGCCTGAGACGTATCGATGCCCTTTCCGCGGGCGACCGAAAAACGGTACGGAAGGACTCCTCGGCTAATCAAGTAGTCCGTGGTCGCCTTCATCACCGTTGTTTCTTCTACAACCGGGAATGCCATGTGCCCGTCGGTTCCCTATGCCGCATAACGCCGCCCATCAGCGGCCCGCGGAGGCGGGCGAAGCCCGCTGTAGCGGGTCCGCTGCATGGGCTTGTTATGCGCCACCGCAATTGACACTTGCGAAGGTCGCCTCAATCCAGGAGGCCGGCGGCGTAGGCTGCATGGCGCAATAGGTCTTCAACTTCTCGCACAACTCTTCGGCGCTCGCTGTCTGGAGTTGAGACTTTCTCGCAATCTCATCAGCCAAGGGCAGGTTGCTTGCGACCCAGTCAATGCAGTTGCTCGAGGCAGCGCCGGTCTTGGTGCCCACTGGTAGGCCGAACTCCAGTAGATGTTTGTCCAGAATCAGAACCGCACCCCTCCTCGTCGCCGCCAGCTTGTGTGCTTTGGTTAAAGCTGTCCCCATTACAGAGATAATCGTCATCAGACCCATGCCGACGTACACGCGTTCGTCTTTCGCATCACGCATTGGCTTCGGGTAACAGCCCTTTATGTCTGACAAGTCTCCGGCAGAAATAGCGGCCTTGGTCGCGTATCCCTTCATCGTCATGTGCCGCATTATGGCGACGGCAATCGCTATTGCTCTAGACGCATCGGGCTCCGGAAAATCAGAACATACTAGGAATCCGTCGCCATACTGGTGCGCGAAGAGCCTCTCCGAGTAATTTCTTTCCGGTGTGCCAGGAAAACACCGACCCCCGATTCGAAAGATCGAATTCATTAGCTCCCCGAGAGCGAGTATCGCGTAGGTTTTGCGCTCCTCGTCGTACTCGTAGTGCTTCGAGAAGCCTTCGATATCGATGCTAATGCCCCATCTGCCGTTCACCGCCGCTCCATTGCTCTCGCGTGCATCAATAGCCCATAACGCTCCGGTTCAGCGGCGGGCCGCGCAGCGGACCGTCCGCTGCAACCGGTTGTTAGACGCCACGCACACTGTCACGTAGTATTGCTCCGCTGCCAAGACTGTGCCACCTCTTCCTCCTATCGTCGCAATCTCTTGTGGGGCAACTCGTATCGCTCACCGTGCCAGTGCTGGTATGTCCATGCGAGAACACGAAGGCGTGCGGATAGGATGGCGTCAGCCACGTAGCTTTGTGCATAGGCCCTCAACTCAGTTGTGCTGTGGATCTGCTTGGCAACAGTATCGAAATCGGGAGGGGTCGGTGGAAGCTCGTATCTGTCGGTTGCTTCCCCTGCCGCCATGAGCGTCTGAGTGGAAAGGGCATCGATCTCGTCGAGATGAGCCCTGAAGTCATGCCTGGATGCTGTAGCTAGGCTGCGGATGTCGGCCGTGACCTTGCGCAACCAAGCTTCATCTGCGGCGGAACCCGCCCAAGAATCATCGTCGAGAACGCAGGTTGGTCGGCGCAGGCCGCGCTGCCAAGCCTCTCGGACCAGACGTGACGCGACGAGACTCACTTGCGCGTCGTTCGCAAGCCACCACCTGAGGTATTCCCGAACGCGAGCATCGTTCGATACATCGGCGCGCTCGATCGTCGGTAGATCAAGGCGCAGGTCGGTTGGCGGATCTGCTCCTGCCCGACGGAGGATCCAGGCTGTCGCGAAGCCGGCCAGCAGAGGCCACCACGTTCCAAGGACCAGACCGAGGACGCCTGCCGTCCCATACGTCGCCGCACCCAGCAAGAGACCCCGGCGGCGCACCGTCATGTACCTGGAAAAGATG
>JBEKYG010000622.1:0-3835 GCA_049511215.1 Acidobacteriota bacterium
CGTGGCCATCGAAGGTCGCGCGCCGCAGGCGCAGGCTGTTGCTGACGACAAAGATCGAGCTGAATGCCATGGCTCCTGCCGCGAGCATAGGGAACAAGAACCCGAGGGCCGCTGCCGGAATCAAGATGACATTGTAGAAAAACGCCCAGAACAGGTTTTGCTTGATGGTGCGCATGACGCGGCGTGAGACGCGGATGGCGCGGGGCACACCGCGCAGATCGCCGCTCATGAGCGTCACCGGAGCGGCGGCCATGGCCACGTCCGTACCCGTGCCGATGGCAATGCCCACATCGGCTTGCGCCAAAGCCGGGGCGTCATTGATGCCGTCTCCGACCATGGCTAGAACCGGCCGGGATGAGCGGCCAGTTGTATCCGCCGCGTGCTGCAGGCGCTTGATATGCGCCGCTTTGTCGCCCGGAAAAACCTCGGCCAGAACGCGCTCGATGCCCACCGCTTTGGCAATCGCCTTGGCTGTCCGCACGTTGTCGCCGGTGAGCATCACGACCTGCAGACCGAGCCGGCGCAGTTCGGCCACGGCTGCTACTGAGCCATCTTTGAGCGTATCTGCCACCCCGATGATACCGGCAAGCTTCCCGTCCACGGCGGCGTAGATGGCAGTTTTAGCCTCAGCCTGCAGCCGCTCCAGTTCCTTTTCCATGCCATTCAGCGCCAAACCCTGTTCGCTCATCAGGCCCGCATTACCGACCAGGAGCGCCCGGCCGCCCACCTGCGCGCGAATGCCGTGACCCGCCTCGGCATGGAAGCCCTCCGGCTCCCCAAGTACCATGCCGTGCTCGCCGGCTGCCGCTACCATCGCCTCACCCAACGGGTGCTCGCTCCCTTTCTCGGCACTGGCCGCCAGGTACAGCAACTCCTCGGCTGTCAGGGGCGCCGCATCAGGGCTGACCACGATGTCCGTCACCGTGGGTTGACCTCGAGTGATCGTGCCGGTCTTGTCCAGGACGACCGTGGTGATCCTGCCGGCGCGTTCCAGGGCTTCACTGCTCTTGAACAGGACGCCACTTTCAGCGCCTCGGGCCATGCCTGCCATAATGGCTGTGGGTGTTGCCAGCCCCAACGCGCAAGGGCAGGCAATCACAAGCACCGCGACGGCATGGATCATTGCCTGCTGGAATCCGGCCGGGACAAGCCAAGACCACGCCAGGAAAGTCAGCAGGGCGATCGCCAGAACTGCGGGGACAAATACCGAAGATATCTGATCGGCCAGACGCTGAACCGGGGCTTTGCTGCCCTGCGCCTCTTGCACCAGACGGACAATCTGAGCCAAGGCGGTTTCCTTCCCCACTTTCGTGGCTTCGATCTTGATGAGCCCCAGCTTATTCAGCGTCGCACCCGCCACCTTGTCCCCGGAGCGCTTCTCGACCGGCATGCTTTCGCCGGTGAGCATGGATTCATCCACCGATGAGCGGCCCGCGATCACCACCCCATCTACCGGGAATTTTTCACCGGGTCGCACCAGAATCACATCGCCGACCCGCACATCTTCCGCTCTGATCTCATGTAATTCTCCACCGCGCACCACCCGCGCCGTCTTAGCCTGCAGTCCCATCAGCCTTTTGATGGCATCGGAGGTGCGGCCTTTGGCGCGCGCTTCGAGGAACTTGCCGACGACGATGAGTGTCACAATCACCGCCGAAGTCTCGAAGTAGAGATGGCCGGTCATGTTTCCGGTGAAGCTGTCGCGCAGCAATACCACCAGGCTGTAGCCGTAGGCCACGCTCGATCCCATTGCGATCAATACATCCATGTTGCCGCTCTTGTTGCGCAGAGCCTTGTAGGCGCCCACGTAATATTGCCAGCCGACGTAGAACTGCACGGGCGTCGCCAGCAGCCAGAAGATCCAGACCAGCCCGGGCCAATCGAACAGTCGAGACCACGAGGGATATCGGCCGGCATGGACGATGTCACGAGCCATGGAGAGCAGGAACAGGGGGAGTGTGAAAACCAGCCCGACGGTGAGCAGGTGACGCTGGCGGCCGACCTCTTTCTCGCGGGCGGCCTTTTCGGCG
This sequence comes from Acidobacteriota bacterium, assembly GCA_049511215.1. Classification (GTDB taxonomy): domain Bacteria; phylum Acidobacteriota; class UBA6911; order UBA6911; family UBA6911; genus JAFNAG01. Next base: position 2,031 of record JBEKYG010000622.1, read on the forward strand.
TCTTCCGCCACGCCTTCGGCTTCGATGGTCTCAAACCCGGCGGCCGCCACCGCCCGGCGCAGATCACCTTGGCTAACCAGGGTCGGAATGTACTTCACCGTGGCCGTTTCGAGAATGAAGTTGACATCGGCGGCGGCCACACCGTCGAGCGCCGCCAGCTTCTTCTGCAGGCGGCGGGCATCGTTGTCGTCGGCCATTCTCCGGATGGGCAAGACGGCCTCACCCATCGCAACGCCATACCCCGCCTTCACGATGCCCGCGACAATCTTCGCCTGGCCCAGCTTGGCTGGGTCAAACTCTACCGTGGCGCGCTCCGCCGCCAGGTTCACTGCCACCGATTTCATGCCGTCGAGCCGCTTTTGGGAGCGGCCTCGCTCGCTCGTTCGTGCCCCGAGAGATCCGGGGCAGAAAAGGAGAACCAAACCATGAATCAGAAGCGAGCCACCTCAATTCCATCACTCTTCGAAGCCGCTGAAGCCGGCACAACCAACAGCCCGACGTCGATCACATGTCCGTCATACACCGGGCACGACGGTGCGGCAGGAAAGTCCAAGCGGGGATCGTCCAAACAATACATTCCCGTGTATCGCATCGAACTGGTGCGTGAGCGGACGAACAAAGTCGAGCCGCGCCGGGCAGTTTACAATTCCGATGATGTCGTCGCGATTCTCCAGGACGAGCTCCTCAAAGCCGATAGCGAAAGACTCATTTGCCTGATGCTAAACGCCAAGAACGTCATCATCGGCATGGACTTCGTATCCGTCGGGACGCTCACTCAGTCCTGCGCGCACCCAAGGGAACTCTACAAAGCCGCGATCCTCTCCAATGCGGCGACGATTATCCTGGTCCACAATCATCCCTCCGGCGATCCATCACCCAGCCTTGAAGACGCTCAGCTGACAGCACGAATTAGCAAAGCCGGCGAGATCCTCGGCATCAAGCTGCTCGACCACGTAATCATCGGCGAACTAGGCAGTTACAGTTTCGCCAACGCGGGCCGGCTGCCATGAGGGGCAGCCTCCCCCTGTTGTCATCGGCACTCCAATTCGGCTGGAACTGGCTGCCGGGCACGATTGCCTGGGATCATCTGATTGCGCTTGCCAGAATGGTAACAAAAATGTTACCATACGCCATGATCTCGATCAGGGAGTATCTTGATCCAAAGGGCCGCAGCCCTTTTGCGAAGTGGTTCAAGAGTCTCAATGCCCAAGCAGCGGCTAAGGTTACAACCTCCCTGGTTCGGATCGAGCAGGGTAATTTCTCGAACACGAAGGGTGTAGGCGCCGGTGTCTATGAATGCCGGATCGATTTCGGCCCAGGATATCGAGTCTACTTCGGGAAGGATGGGGACACGCTCGTTATCCTGATCGGCGGCGGGACAAAGAAGCGCCAAAACAAGGACATCCTGGCCGCCCATGAGTGTTGGAACGACTATAAGGAGCGAAAAACCAAGGAGATATAGCCATGCCTTTAACGCGCGATTTCAAAGAGACCGTTCAGGCCCGCATCGAAAGCGATCCGGCCTTTCGGGACGAGCTTCTGCGCGAGGGCGTCGAATGTCTACTCGCCGGCGAACTCGAGACCGGCAAGGCCATTTTGCGTGATTACATTAACGCCACGATAGGTTTTGAAAAGCTGAGCGGTCTGACCCACAAATCGGCAAAGAGCCTGATGCGCATGCTCGGCCCCAAAGGAAATCCCCAAGCGCGCAATCTCCTGGAAGTAATCGCACATCTGCAGAAAACCGGCGGCCTCCGTATGGAGCTTTCCCTGAAACACATCTAATCGCCGCCTTCACGATCACG
>JBEKYG010000623.1:0-3828 GCA_049511215.1 Acidobacteriota bacterium
AGGATGCATGCCCACGGGGGGTGCAATAATCGAAAGGCCCTTCGGAAGTCAAGAAAAGGGGTCAGACGCTAGAGGAATGTCTTGACTTCCGATCTGTCATAGACGTTTATCCGCGTCCAAAAATGCTTTCATCATTTGTTTTTGAGCTTGTCGATCTCTTCCTGTATGCGGCGCGCGCCAACCTCGTCGCCTTTCTTTCGAATCCAGTCGCGGGCCTGCTCGAGCTTTTTCATCGCGGCGTCGAAGTCCTTCTGATGATCCTTGCGAAATTGCTCCAGGCTCGTTTTGGCCTGTTTGGTTCCTTCCTCGGCCAGCGCCTTCAATTGCGCCAGACCGTCTTCCACGTCCTTTCGATAGGGTGATTTCTGATACTGTTCCAGCAGTGCCCCCGCCTGATCCTGGAGCTGCTTCCAGTACTCGAGGGTCACCTGCTTTCCTTGCGTGATCAGCGTGGGCCTGGGCGGACTGATGCCTTGAACCTTTTCACCCTCCACGTAGGGTAAGCCGCGTTCGGAAGGGGTTTCAACCTCAATAGCGTTGCTGCCGACATATCCGAAAAGTGCAGCACGCCTGAGCGTGAACCGCGTGCCATGAGTAATCTTAGCCGCGTAATCCTCATGCAGCCGGATGGTTACTCCGATCTGATTGTTTACAAGGGGTTCGATCTTCTCAACCCGTCCTACGACGAAATCATGCCAGAGGACGGGATCTTCCCGTTTAAGCTCGCCTGCATCGGGGAAAAGGACAACCAGTGTCCGCGGTCCGCCGCTGAGCAGGAGCCAAACCAGAGCCACGATTGCGATGGCGGTCCCGCCAACGCCTAGCCACAGTGCTTTGTCTTCTCCGAAAGACATCTCGTCCTCCGTTGCCTGGATTATTGGCCACTATCATAGCATCACCAAGGGTGGAACTGATTCACAACCAAGTCATTCTCTCGCCCGCCGCAAGAGTCTGTGTGCTTCCTCAATGCCTAAGAGAGAGGTTGCCGGAATATAGATCGCTCCGAAAACAACCAAAGCGGCACTGCCGTCAAAGATCGGTTGTAGGGAGGCGCGCAGCACCACGATCCCATGCAGGAGTGGGAGTGCGAAGTGAAATGCCAGGAGGGACATCACTCCGGAAACCAATGCCGAACACCACAGCCTGAAGTAATAGCCGGTTTCAACCAGAACTTTGCCGATCCTCTTTTCCATAGTAGTGCGGAGCAGCAGGTACTCCACCCAACCTGCGACTCCCGCGGACGATGTCAGACCCACGGATCCAAACACCAGCGCCGCGTCCTCAGGCCGCGGCGCGGGCAATCGGAGAAGGCTCGTGATGACCCATGCGATGATCGGTTGCAGAGGAAAGGCAAACAAATAGCCTAGCCCCGCTGTCAGCGCCACCCTGATGACTGCAAAGCGAAGTGGAGTTTTCGTGTCGTGGAGGGCGTAGAAGGCGGAATTGAATATGCGGCCCCGCGTGACTGCAAACAGTCCGATAGTCGCGCCCGCCAGGACATACCAGACGTAGCTGCTGTCGGCTCTTCCGAAATGCCCTGTCTGGTAGAGTGCCGCCACGAGCGCTCTACCGATAAGAAGAAACCCAACTACGGTGGGGATGATGAAGTATGCCACCTGGCGAATGCCGGCGGCGAGACGTTTCCGAAGGCTCGCGGCGATCTCTTCATGCGTCCCTATGGCGCTGGACATCCGCGGCAACTCGGCCGCGGCAACTGACATCCCGAAAAGGCTGATGGGCAGAAGATAGATCGTTTGGGCGTAGCCGAGAATTGAAACCGCTCCCGTGCCATTGCGCAAAAAACTGGCAATCAGCTGGTCAACATAGGCGCTGATTTGAACGACCCCGCGGCTCAGAATCGCCGGGCCGGTGGTTCGGATTATCGTTCTGACGGGTGGAAGCGAGGTCTCGACTACAAATCGCAGCGTCTTTGCATATCGGAAGACGAACGGCGCCTGTAAGGCGAACTGCAGGAGTGAACCCGCGACAGTTCCCCAGGCAAGCGCGACCGCAAGAGAGGTTTGACTCAGGCGGCTCCCAAAGGCAAACATGGTGGCGACCATCGCCGCATTCCAGAGAACGGGAGCGACATAGGAAAGGAAGAACTTGCGATGGCTGTTCAGGACGCCCAAGCACCAGGCGCTGAGAACGAGTATGCCGACGCCGGGGAAGAGGACCCTCACGATTTGGATCGTGAGCTGCCTGGCCTCTCCGCTGAAGCCCGGAACGATGATGTCCACGATCCATGGTGTCAAGGTAACACCTGCAAGGACTGCCAGCCCGACAAACAGGGCGAGGATCGAGGCGATCGCACCCGCTACTCGGCCAGCCAGTGCCTCATCTCCCTGCGCGAGCAGCCGTGTGTAGACCGGGATAAAGGACGCGGAAAGCACGCCCTCGCCGAACAGATTCTGCAGGAAGTTGGGAATACGCAGCCCGGCGCGGAAAACACCAGCCGCCATGGATGTGCCGCCGAAGTAATGGGCGAACACGCGCTCGCGAATCAGGCCGGCAATGCGGCTGAGAAAGATGCCCGCCGCAACCAGAAATGCGGATCCTTTAATTTCGGGGACAGTCACCGAAATCCCCAAACTTCAAGGACCGGGATTGGCATGAAACTCTCACCTGAATTTGGGGATTTTGGTGACTGTCCCCATAATTCACACAAACCTGTCTTCATGCTGCCTCTCCTGCTGCTCGTGATAGCGTAGAATGAGGGAAATCTACGCAGCGATCATACTGACAAATGCCGGCTCGTCCAAGCAAAAGCAGCAAGGCGATATTCCCGCAACACGCCAGAGCAGGCGACGTCTACGTCGATTATAGCGGTGGTCGGGGCAGCCCCATCTTTGGCCACGGCCCCGACTTCGGCTATTGGTACTACGCGAATTCTGACTATTCCTGAATGAGCCCGACCATCCGCGGATTCCTGCCGCGTAGCGGCAAGCTGAATCCAGGAGCCTGTCCGAGAATCATGAAAGGCCGCGTTCCGAGCGCCGCGTGGGCAGATGCGAGGTGGTGCGGCGCAGGAGGTGTCGATAGTCCTTGCCGGATCAAATGGCTTCATGCCGTATTTAGAAACCGGAGGCCGGCGTTGAATGAAATTTCCTGCAGTGATAGGATAGGTGCTCCTCGAGGCTCGCCTTAATCCCGCCTCGAACACCCAGGGAGTAGGAGCTCGACATGCCTGCATTCGAAAAACATCTTTATATGATTCTTTATCCAAATGAAGCGCTGGTGGCCTCGCAGCTTTCGCCGGAGGCGTTCGGCAAACACTATTCCATCGGCAGTCCCCGGCACTTTCAGGGCAAGGTCATCTTTGCCGAGGTGGACATCAACTTCCGTAACGACTATCTGCGAATCGATGAGTACTTGACGCAGACGGAGAAGCCCGGCGAACCCAAGCGCACCAAGTTTGTAAAGTCTTACCGCGTGCTCGAGCACGTCGATTTCTCGGCCTTGCTCAAGCTGTACCTGATCACCACCGATGGGGCAGTATTAGGATTGGAGAAAGGCACGGAGCCAACGCGATCCGACGAATCGGGCCGCGTGCGCGTATACCAGGAAATCTGTCCTCTGCGACTGCTGGTGGCCTCCCGTCTGGAGCCGCATGAGTTTGGCAGCTACATCACCAAGGAGACATGGTCCAAGGGCGCGCCCAAGATCTTTTTTACCCAATACGACATCGACGTGGAAGGGGTAGTGGGCCGGAATGAGGTGCACGCCTTTGGGATGGGGCCTTTGCCCAATGTGAACCCAGCTAACCTGCCCAACGCCCTCCGGGAGTTGACAGCAGATCCGACGAAGAAAACCAAGACCGTCAGTCTT
>JBEKYG010000624.1:0-3824 GCA_049511215.1 Acidobacteriota bacterium
ATCCACCCGATGTTCCGCTTTTCGCATCAGCCGCACATCCACAAATCACCGGCATACTCGAGCGAATTAGGAGCTGGCTTTCACCTCGGGTGCAGTCGGGACAGCGCACTTATATCGAATATATCAATGAAATCAGCCAGCGCATGAGCCGACATGGGGCGCAAATTCGCAATTCGGAAGAAATACATTTCGCGATTGAGCAGGCTTACCGATGTCTCAGAGAAATCAAGAGGGATGCTCCGGTCCGTCATCGGACTGATTTGCCTGGTGCATTCAGGGCGCTTGAACTTGCTGTTACTCACGCCCTGTATCTCGACGCAATTGGTGAATATGTCGATCGAGGAGGCAGGAGCCGAGGCTCATACCTGATCCTGGATCGCGATGGCGACCATTCCTGTGGCAAGATCGGTGACAACTGGCGGTTTTCATTGACCGAGGAGGAGGCCTTCGTCAATCGGAATATCCTTGAACTCGCAATCGATTCGGAGGATCGGGTTCACAAACATTGGGTTCCTGTGCGGCCGATCCCGGCCGTGGATGAATGGTTCGAGAATGTCTGGAAGAGATACCTTGACGGGCAATTTTATGATGACACCGAGCACTAGAAAATGAAGGAAATCAACTCTAAATCGGGCAAGGATGCAAAGCCGGTTGCTGTTGTTACCGGAGCCGCGCAAGGCATCGGACGGGCGATCGCCATTGAACTGTCGCGTCAAGGGTACGACATTGCCGCAATTGATGTGGCTTGGCCCGATGAAGGCGCTGCCGAGCTGCGGCAAAGCCTGGAGCAGGAAATGCCGGGCCATGGCGGACAGCTGATACCGTTGCACGGTGATATTGCGAATCTGGATGTTCAAGACAAGTTGGTTGAATCGATCCTTAAAAGCCTGGGCAGAATCGATTTGCTGGTGAGCAATGCCGGCGTCGCTCCGCTGCAACGCTGCGACATCCTGGAGATGACGCCGCAGAGTTTCGATCGAGTGCTTGCCGTCAATCTGCGTGGCGCTTTCTTTTTTGCACAACGGGTAGCCAATTGGATGCTCCGCGGACGAGGCTCGCTCGCTCTTCGCCGGCCTTGCATTATTTTCATTACGTCGGTGTCCGCGGCGACGTCCTCCGTAAATCGCGCGGAGTATTGCATCTCAAAGTCCGGCCTGAGCATGGCAGCGACACTGTTCGCCGACCGGCTTGCCGGTGAGGGGATTCCGGTCTTTGAGGTGCGGCCGGGAATTATCTTGACTTCAATGACGGCGCCCGTAAAAGAAAAATACGACCGGCTGATCGGCGAAGGTTTAGTGCCCCAAAAGCGCTGGGGCTACCCGGAAGACGTTGCCAAAGCCGTCGGCGCACTCGCCGGCGGAGCGTTTGCCTTTTCGACCGGCGCTGTGATTGAGGTCAGCGGCGGCATGAACATTCGGCGACTATAGAGAGTCGTGCGGCTCAGGCCTTCTCTGCGATTCAGACACTGAAAAACAAATGCAGCCACGAAGAACACGATGCAGCATAGCCGCAACCAAAAGCAAAAGCTTAACGCAGAGACCACAGAGGTCAATGCGGAGGCCACAGAGATCGGACAGATAAATATCTTGAAACAAGTGTGTTTCGTGGCTGCTTTTGCCTTGCAGTGTCTGAAAGAAATTCACATTTCCTAGACTATGGAACCACTATGATCGATGTTGCCGAGCATGTTTACCATGATGATCCAAGAATCGGGCATCCCGATGTAAGAACTCAGTTGCGCGATGTTTGCTACTATTTCATCGGCAACGGGTTGATCGAAGGGGCCATTCAGTTTGCACCAGCAGGGGAAGGATCTCCATACGGGCTGCTGTTGATGGATCCGCAACAGCTGAAAATGAAACGCGAATCCTTATCTTTCGATCCCAATACCGGCATCGAGACGACGATGCTGTTTATTTGCCGCGAAGGAACCGAACCTCCGCTCGTCCGAAATCTGTTGAATGCTTGTTGGGATCGGCGTTTTGGCTTTCCTTGCGTGCGCGTCGAGTGGCAGACAAACGGGTTGGCTGTATCTGAGATGTTTTATTGTCCTGACCGTTCCAGCGGCTTCATCGTCCGGGAAATTCAGTTGCGGAATTGCTCATCGAGCCCATCCAACTATTCGATCAGGACCGGAATACGGTCCCAGTCAATCGCTCGAGACATTTACCTGCCTGCCAGAGGTGAAGCCGCGTTATTTATCAACTATTCCATGGATGAGATCGGGCGGACAATTGATTTTGCCTGGGAAGCTCAGAGACCATGGACTTGTGAGAGCAGCCTTTATTGGAGTGGAGCAACGAAGGTCTCATTCGATTCCGCAACGCTTGACCATCTGTTTGAAACCGCGGCTTGGCAACTGCCGGCGATGATCTCGAGGACCGGCCGGATTGACGCCGGAATCTGGCAGTACACACGCGAATGGGTACGCGATCAGTCCTTTATGGCACACGCGGCTCTTTTGTCCGGCCACCCATTGATTGCCAAAGTGATGCTGGAGCGATTACTGCGTGAATTTATTTCCGAAGAGGGCTCAACAGTCGATTCCAGCGAGGTGCGCGCATATGCCGATTCGGAACTGGACCAGAATGGCACGCTCCTGCATGTTCTTCATGAATACGTGCTCTGGACTGGCGACATCGGCATCCTTAGATCGAATTGGGATCGAATCGTTCGTATTGCCGAGTTCCCCTTGAAGGCGGTTTTCCGCGAATCGAATTCGGGCCTGATGTTCAATCAACGCGATTATTGGGAACGCCACGGCATTTACGGAATTGAGCCGGGCATTGAATTGATGTATCAGGTGTTTGTTTCGGTCGGGCTGTCCGCTGCAGCGGGCCTTGCGCGCCAAATCGGCGAGTCCGGGGAGGCCGCGCATTGGAAATCTGAAGCAGCGCGATTGAAGGAAGCTATTTTGCATCATCCGACTCATGCTCTGGTATCGAAGAAGGGGTTTTTCAAACGTCGCGGCATCGACGGCTGCATCCAGGAATTCATCCGTCCAAAGCCCAATCACGGTCTGCCGAATGGGGTTGGGCTTGCGCGCGATATTCCCCATCCGCTCAACCCGGACAGCGCATCTGCCCTGCCGATTGTACTTGGTTTTGTTTCTCCCGAATCCGCGGTCACTCGGGCAACTCTGGATCAATTGGAGACATTGTGGAATCAGGGTTGGGAAACGGGCGGGTACGGCCGCTACCACATGGATTCGGACCCCGATTCGCCGGGGCCCTGGCCATTTGCCTCGCTCTATATCGCCCGCGCGTACATGGAGTGCCGGGAATACGAAAAAGTCTGGCGAGTGATTCATTGGCTGGCTTCACTCCCGCAATACCCGTCCGGAGCGTTCTTCGAGATGTATGGTAATCGAATCGCGCCTCCGTATGCCCAGAATGGCATTGTCCCCTGGAACTGGGCGGAGGTGATCATGCTGGTGGTGAAAAACATCCTGGGCTTTCAGCCTGAGGAAGGCGCACTCCGAATGCGCCCGCGCTTACTTCCCGGTCTAAAGTGCGCGGAGGGGGAGATGCCCTTCCGGGGTGGACGTATTTATTTCGCCTTCTCCCAAGAGGACGGAATTGATAGACCGCGTTTCCAAGTCAATTCAAATCCAATCGAGGCGGAAGGTGATTGCGTGCTAATTCCTTTATCCAGTGGAGACACTCGTGTTGAAGGCATCATTCCGGGAGATCATTGATTCGGCTTAGCCTGAATTATTCATGAAGCAGAACCTCACGCCCGTGAAAAACAACAAAATTGGACGCGGATAAACGCGGGCAGGAGCTTTTGCCGTCCTGCTTGCCCGGAACGGGCTGTCGAACGCT
>JBEKYG010000625.1:0-3821 GCA_049511215.1 Acidobacteriota bacterium
CTACCGGGTCTTCAGGTCGCCGCGGACAAACCGCTTCAGAAGGAACTCCAGCTAAAAGCGGGGGCGATCCCGTAAGGTGAAAAAACTCAGCCGTGCGTTAAATAACTGCAAAAGGAGCTGCTTGCCGAGCAAACTTGTTACGTCCATTACGAGGCTTGACACCCAGTCGGCATTGCCGGATGCTGCAGATTCTCACTGTAAACCCGGAGGAAGAAGTGAAGGTTTTCTTGCAGCCCTGGCAGTTATTGATTTTGGTTCTCGCTGGCTGGGTGAATCGTCGGCAGCAGGATGTGATCGAATACCTTCTGGCTGAAAATCGGATTCTTCGGCAAAAACTCGGGAAGAAGCGAATCCTACTCACCGACCAGCAGCGGCGCCGGCTGGCCGTCAAGGGGAAGATCCTCGGTCGGAAGGTGCTTGAGCAAGTCGCTGGGATCGTTACTCCGGAAACGATCCTTCGCTGGCATCGGGAACTGGTTGCCCGGCACTGGGATTACAGCATTCGATGCAAGAAGACGGGCCGACCGGCAGTTCCCAAGGAGACTGTGGATCTGGTCTTGAAGCTGGCAAAGGAAAATCCCCTCTGGGGTTACAAGCGCATCCAGGGCGCTGTCGCGAATCTCGGATGCCTGATTTCGGATACGGCAGTCGGAAACATTCTGAGGGCGCATGGTATGGATCCGGCCCCAGATCGGAAGCGACAGGGCAGCTGGAAGGAATTCCTCAGCAGTCACTGGGATGTGCTTGCCTCGGTCGATTTCACCACAATTGAGGTTTGGACGAAGAAAGGGCTGGTTACCTACTATCTCCTTTTCTTCATGGAGCTTGCGACACGACGGGTTCATTTTGCCGGCCTTACTGTCCACCCGGGTGAAGACTGGTTACTCCAGGCAGCCAGGAATGTGACAGACGCCGACGCCGGATTCCTTCGTGGCAAGCGATACCTGCTGATGGATCGCGACGGGAAATTCTCGGAGGTGTTTCGTGGAACACTAGAAGCCGTTGGGGTGAAACCAGTCCGCCTGCCACCGCAGTCACCCAATTTGAATGCCCACATCGAGCGGTTCATGAGAAGTCTGAAGGAAGAATGCCTGGAGCGGATGATTTTCTTCGGAGAGAAATCGCTCCAAGCCGCCACAGTTATTTATGTGGATCATTTTCTTAGGGAGCGCAATCATCAAGGGATGGGCAACCGGCTGCTGATTCCTGGTGGCGAAGTAATCGATAAGGCCGGTGAGATCATGTGCCGGGAACGTCTCGGCGGGTTGCTGCGCTACTATCGCCGTGAAGCGGCATGACCTCGCCGATTCATCACAGCAGCCCTTCAACAGCGACCTGCTCGTGTGCATAGCCGTTTGCGCACGGTTAAAAACCAAAAGAGAGCAAGCGGTTCTTAGCGACTCCCGCATTCGGAATCCCGCGTTCTCCTCATCTGCATCGGCCGAAAGAGCTCCGACATCTTGCCGTCAACCTACGGCAATAAAGCATTTGATCAGCGGCGGAGAAAATTCACCATACGGGAGAGTCCCGTAAGTCTAATAGAATCATGGTGCCGAAGGAGGGGGTCGAACCCTCATGGCCGCAAGGGCCGCGGGATTTTGAGTCTCCACTCTGTGATTTCTGTCCCTTTCGAATCAGTTCTAAACAGTTCAATCCAGTAGAGAAACCGGATGAGGACGTTTCGGTTTAGTTCTGTCTCTTTCTAAGGTTTTGTAAGCAGTTTTTACCTAATTTGTTACCTAGATGCCGGGCTTGAGGGACAGGTACGTTCGTCCCAACGGAGCCGATGTAGATCATTGACTGGAGTACTTCAACGGGGATGGGTTGGGTTCTGTCCTCGTCCGTGAAATTCGGACGTCTGAACCTGGAATCTCAACGCCTCATGGTTCCACCCCGGCTCGACATCCGTTTGCACACTGCACGTTTTCATATGGAGGATTGATTGATGGCATTCACCTCGGCCTTCACTGATGTAATCGACAGCCCCGAAAATACCGGCCAATTGATCCCGCCGCTGTCCTTCCTATCCTTTACAGGTTCTTCACTGGTCAATGTTATCGGAGGTCTGGCGGGCATCGATACTCATCCGCCGGCAATGAAGTAATTCGATAACCGGTCGGTATTAATACATTAATAAAAAGCGAGGGCTCAACATCGTGGTCATCCACTCGGTCGAGGAGGCGGACGGGGCCAGCTTCCTTACCATGGAGCTCGTTGCAGGGAAGACGCTTGCCGATTTCATCACCAAGGACGGCCTGCCACTCGAGCGGTTTTTCCAGATCGCCATCCCTCTGGCCGACGCCATCCGCGCCGCGCACCAGCGCGGCATCACCCATCGCGACCTGAAGCCAGCAAACATCATCGTCAGCGATGAGGACGGCCGCCCCAAGGTGCTTGACTTCGGCCTGGCAAAGCTGAAAGAAGAAATCCGTGGGACGGTGGGCGCGTCCACGATCTCGGGCAGCGAAGTGACAGCCGCAGGGCGCATCCTCGGTACGGTTTCGTACATGTCGCCCGAGCAGGCGGAGGGCAAAGCGGTCGATCATCGGTCGGATATCTTCTCGCTGGGCATCATCCTCTATGAGATGGCGACGGGCGCGCGTCCATTCCAGGGCGACAGCAACATGTCGGTCCTGTCATCCATCATCAAGGACACACCAAAATCGATCACGGAGTTGAATCCGCGCGTACCGCGCGAGCTGGCGCGGGTGATCCGCCGCTGCCTGGAAAAGGACCCTGAACGTCGATTGGACAGTGCAAAAGACCTGCGCAATGACCTTGAGGATATCAAACGAGAATTGGACTCAGGTGAGCTGAGGCTCGCGGCACGTGCGGCCACCGACACGCATGGTAGAGGTCGGCGGCCATGGCTGCTCGTTGCCGCGGGAGTGGCTCTCATTGTCGTCGCAACAGCTGTATTCTGGTGGTGGATTGGCCGGAGGTCGCCCGCGGGCGGGGCGCCACCTGCCGTGAACTTCGTGCAGCTAACGTCCCTGCGCGGAGTCGAGGCGTTCCCGAGCCTTTCGCCGGATGGAAAGTGGCTCGCCTACACCGGCGACGCTGCCGGTAACTGGGACATCTACCTGCAAAGCATCAGCGGGCAGAACCCGATAAACCTGACGAAGGACTCGCCCGCCGCGGATTATCAGCCTGCTTTTTCACCCGATGGCCAATCGATCGCCTTTGTATCCGACCGCGAAGGCGGCGGCATCTTCGTCATGGGGCTCACGGGGGAAAATGTGCGCCGTATCAGCGATGTCGGGTTTAACCCGGCGTGGTCGCCCGACGGCCGTGAGCTTGCGTATGCCACGGTAGCAGCCACGCTGGACCCATACAGCCGTCAAGGCGTAAGCGAGCTATGGGTGGTCAAGGTCGCGACAGGTGAGAAACGGCGGGTCGTTACAGTGGATGTAATGCAGCCGCAATGGTCTCCGCATGGCAAGCGGATTGCGTTCTGGGGCTTACCTGTTGGAAGTTCCCGGCGTGACATCTGGACCGTGGCGGCTGCCGGCGGTACGCCAGTACCGGTCACGAGCGACGAGGCGCTCGACTGGAGCCCGGTGTGGTCGCCTGATGGCGGATGGCTGTACTTCGCGAGCGATCGCGGCGGTGCGCTGAACCTGTGGCGGATCGCGATCGACGAGGACACGGGCGCCGTGCGTGGCACGCCCCAAGGGGTGCCTGCACCTTCCAAGTGGGTCGGTCACCTCACGTTTTCACTTGACGGCAGCAAGCTTGCTTTCTGCTCATTCACCGGCAGCAGTAACATCCAGCGGTTCCGGCTCGATCCCAAAAGCGCAACGATCAGGGATTCCGGACAA
>JBEKYG010000626.1:0-5043 GCA_049511215.1 Acidobacteriota bacterium
GACCTAAACCCTCGCAGACCTGCCTTGATCAGATGACGTGTGTCCGGTCTCTGCTCCTATTGGATGTCAATTGTTCCGGCATCGTGCCATTGCTTCCTGCCATTGATGCCAAGCAACGCTGGCCACCCAAAGAATGCCACAGCGACGGCTACGAGGAACGCCTGTGTTCGGACAATCCAGCCTCCGCCTAACGCACTGCTCCTGCGCGGCGAAGTGGCCAATAGATCTTGGTTGCCTTCCCGATAATGGTAGTTGCCGGGATTGTCCCATCGGAACGACTGTCCTGGCTGTTGTCTCGGTTATCTCCCATAACAAAGTACTCGCCGGGAGTTCCAACGATACGCTTGCACCAAACTACATTGTCAGGCAATCCAGGAGAAAATGTCTTCCTATTAAAAGCAACAATATCTCCGCGCTTGGGTTTGGAAAGCCAGTAAGCATATTTCTGGACGATGACTCGATCTCCATTCACCCCCAAAATGCCCGGCGGCGAATCTCCGACAAAGATATACTGAAATAAACCAGCCAGTTATGAAACTACATGGTTGCACGGACCGTTGCTGCTCCCTGGAGCCTCGGGGCAGGCCTAAACCCTCGCAGACCCGCCTCATTAATCTCTTGGGATTATCAGTGGCATTGTCAGTTATTACATTCATTCTTCTGTGTCAAAGACATGCTCCCCATAACGATCAATCTATAAGGTGTCAGCGGCAACTATGCAGCTTCGCGCCATTCTCGAGACTTTTTCACTACCACGGTTTCAGCAAGAATGTCCCCCAGCCGCTGGCGGATCGTGGGAGCCGAGCTGGGGCTTTACTTGAGTTTGAAAATCACGGTCTGGTTCGCCAGCACCGGGACCGGCTCGCCATTCAGCAGTGTGGGCTCATATCGCCACTGCCGCACAGCCTCTATCGCTGCCTGATCCAAAAGCGGATGCCCGTGGACGACGCGGACGTCGGTGACTTCACCCTGCTCGTTGATGCGCACTTCGAGCATCACCATCTGCTCGACATGCGCCCGCCGGGCCAATTCCGGATATACAGGCTCAACCCTATGGATCAGCTTGGATTCCTGGACAAAAAGGCCGACGCGGAGCGGTTCGCGTCGCGAATCGGCGGTGACAGCGGGCTTTATCGACGTACGGATTATCTGAAATCCGGAAACGAAGCACTCGATCTTTTGCCGATATTCTTCCAGCAGGCCCGGAGTAAATGCTCTGATCTCGATCGCACCAGAGGCGTCGCTATAGAAGTGAGTGAAATATTTTAGTGGAACTCCTTGTATTGTCGCTTCCATCTCTACAAAAAGCATTCGGACTCCGTTTACACTGCGCCATCCCTGCCTTGTTAAATTGACATTTTGGCTAACGGATTTCACAGTCGCAAGCTGCTCCTCCGGCATCCGATCGATGGGAGTTTCAATGCGATTGGTAACAACTCTCAGTCGGAGATTCCCTTCTGCGTGGGCGAACAAAAATACTCCAGGATCGTCTCCTTTCTCGGGCTTCCACTCATCTGGGCGGTAGTGAATTGTTGCATGGCCGTTCAGAAGCAAAAGCTGTGTAAGCTGATTGGTATTCGCCGGCATCAATAAATCTGGTGCCCGATCCGCCGAACTGGTTGCACTTGCCGTCAGATTAGCAGCAGGCTTCACCGAGTCCGGTGGACCTCCAGGCAACCTTTTCTCAGCTAACACATCAGCAATATGGAGCGCAAAATCGGCAACAGCGACGATGATTCGCTTCAGACTTATCGCGTCGAGCAGGCGAAATTCTGTCTCATTCATTGTCCAGAGTGTACCGTCATTAGGCGCAAGGACAACCTTAGCCAAGTTTACTCCAAAACCGAACTTCAGGATTTGAGTAAGCTCATCCATGCTCACCTTGGGATTTTTCGAGACTTGACACATTATCAGCGCAAAGTCCCCAACTTCTCCGACTGCAAGATATATGACGTCATTTTGCCCTCTCTTATATGTTACTCGCCAGTTGTTGCCTGCGAGCTTTTCATTCGGAAGCCCTGAAGCTTCCAGAAGCTTCTGCATCTTATCGGAATCGCTTGTGGCAGTCGGCTTCCCTTGCGGCAGAACCTCTGCCTGAAGCGTGGCACCCGACTGCAGGAGTACAAGGCAAATCAGAAACGTTACGGCTTGCGCAGAGATTATACGCATCGATTTAGTAGCGCTTCTCACAGCATAGTCTCCTTTCGCAAATAAAGCAGATAGAAAAGATGGGAAGCCGGATGGAGATCTCGCTCCGGCTCGGAGGCCTCCTCAACTCAAGATTTGAGGTCTTATGACAACTTCGAGTCGTGGGCTTCGCCCGTCTGCCGAGCTTCGACCCGTAAACTTCACCCCTCTGAAAATTGTAAACCACAACGACATTGCCAGATACTGGATTCTTGCATATTTCTGGCAGCACGGCGATTGAGAATCCCTGCTCAAGAAAAGTAAGGTTTGTCCATGCCCGTCACTTCGGAGGCGATCGGCGGGGATCTGGAAGGCAGGCCGAGACAGTCCAGGATTTACCGGATAGCTTCCTAGGGGCAAAAGGAGAAAAATGTCATCCCTCCACCCCTCTACCCCTCGGAATAGAAGCCCCATGACTACTTCTTCGTGTCGATGATGGCGATGATGTCCTTGGCTTGGCTAAGGAAAGTCTGATTCTTGCCCATTTCCACGTATCTGGAAAGGTATCCTCTGGCAAGCTTCGCATCTTTCTTCCTCTGCCAGTACACCATCCCCAGCTCATAGTACGCCTCGGTGTTCTGCGGATCAGTCTTGATCATCTTCTGGAATGCGGCGATGGCGAAATCAGCCGTCTCGTCCTTCTGCGCCCAGTCGTGTCCAAGCTTGAAAAGGGAGAATCCCCCCTCGGCAAGATAAGCGAAGGCCTGATCGTACATTTTCTTGTTTAGAAGTTGCTGTCCCACGATCTGATAGTGCCTGGTCAGGTCCTGATTGTAACTAGCGCCTCTTGATGGGTCGAGAGCCATGGCGTTCTTGTATGCTTGAACTGCCTCGTCGGTCTGGCCAAGCTCGGTGCGGGCATTCCCTATTTGGTCCCAAATGACAGCCTGTTTCTTTGGCTCCCGCAGCATGGGCAGCGCCTCTTCATATTTTTTCAGAGCTCCCGAATAATCCTTGGTGTTATAAGCCGCATCCGCCTGCGTGAGGACCGAATTCTGCCTGTAAATATCGGCATTCGATGGATCGAGTTCGATGGCGTGGTTGTATGCCTGAACTGCCTCGTCGGTCTGGCCAAGCCGAACGCAGACATTCCCGATCTGGTTCCAAATGACAGCCTGTTTCTTTGGCTCCTGCAGCATGGGCAGCGCCTCTTCATATTTTTTCAGAGCTCCCGAATAATCCTTGGTGTTATACGCCGCATCCGCCTGCATGAGGGCCTCATTCACTCTTGCTTGTGCGGCTGGCTGGTCGAGCTGCTTTTTCAGATCCAGGAAAGTTTGTTCGTCCTTTTTGAGTTCGAGAGCCTTATCGATCGCCTGCCTCGCGGCATCGATCTGATTGGCGCTGGCGTAGGCGACTGCGAGCTTGTAATAGGTGCCCGGATCACTCGCATTCTGTTTGAGAGCATCCCGGTAGAGGTTAATTGCCTGCTCATAATTCTTTTTAACCATTTCATCATCGGCCTGGCCCGCCATCTTGATTGAAGGAAGCATGGCCAATATCCGGCTAATTTGCTGCTTGATCGGAAGCAACGGATTGGGCCGCATCTGACCGCTAGCGTCCTTCACAGGAGGGGTATCCATGAGCGCATTGACGATCTTCAGGTCCTTCTGCAAGGTTGCCTCCCCTCTTCAGTTTTCTTACTCTGTATCAGGGAATCTGCTTGCCTCAAGATTTGATAAGCCTGAGATTGAGCTGCTGTATCTTCAAAATAGAGCTTCTTGGTTGGATCCCCCGGCGGACAAATGACCGTAACCGATTCCTGAGTGCCATTCTTGAGCACGGCCGGTTCGTAAAGGCCCGGAGCACGCCCCTCCGCCCGTGCCACCAGCCGGTAAGCGCCATCGTCAAGCTTGTCGAAACGCGCTACGCCGTTGCCATCTGTCTTTTTGTCCTGCCATTTCGGCTGGATTTTCGAGTCCGACCACTTGGGGTCTCGAAATGCCGCGATCTGGATTTTGACGCCGGCCAGGGCTTTGCCTGACTCATCGATGCATTTCACGGTGAGCGTATTGTTGTCGGCGGCAAGCACGGCGCCTGGAACCAGCAGGAGGAAAATTGCCACACTCAATCCGAATGATGACTTTCTGGTTTGTGATTTCATCGCAACCCTCTGCAAAAAGGAAGTTAATAATTCAAGAATGGATCTGTGCCACGGGCCGCTACTTTCCCTTCATTTTGATGGGTAGGCAAATCAAGCTGCCGTTCTGGTTCTGATCCGCATTTGGGCGGTCTCCGCTCCGGCTTCCGATATGGGGCTTCTGTCGACTTGCGCCGTCTCTCCGACCTATGGATGCGATCATAATCCAAAACGATACCGCAGAATACGGGATTTTGGCACACTTCTGGCCTAAGGTGCGGACCACATTCCCTGTTAAATTCAGAAAAAATGAGGAGCGGCTGTTGCCGGTGGCGCCGAGGCGATCGGCGGGGATCTGGAAGGGAGCCCGAGGCAAATTTGAGCCGACTATAGCATCATTCTTATCGGTCCTCCGGGATCTGGAAAGGCCATGCTGGCGCGCCGTCAGCCAACGATCCTGCCGCCGATGCTGACGGATTCGTAGCCCTCATAATTTGTGATTCTTTTGACCAGACCTTCGCAGCATCGACTTCTGGAATGCAGCGTAGGCCGCGGCCAAGTATGATTCCCGGCTAGGTCCCCTCCGCAACGCAGCTTTTTTCTCCTATGCGTCAAACTGCTGGCCCTACTTTCGCGGAAACGTATACTCTCCCTCAGGACTTCTTTGCTTGAGCGCCTTCACCTCGCCGTTCTCCAGCACAAACTCGAATATCACGTCTGAGAATTGCGGCGTGCGGAATCGCAGGCCCTTGACCTGTTGGAGAGGTATCGGTGGC
>JBEKYG010000627.1:0-3811 GCA_049511215.1 Acidobacteriota bacterium
CGGGCATCTGCTGCGTTGCCGCTCCTCGACGATGTCACCACATCGCCTGCGTCGCGGCGCCTTGCATCTGCCCGCCCGGCGCTCGCGCCAAAATGCCAACTTATTCTTGCGCGAACCCTTAGCACAACGTTGAACCTGTTTGGTTCCGGCTTGTCCGGGTTATGTTAACGGCATTGGGTCCGACCCCAGACCACACCCAGAATTTACAAAAAAAAACGCGGAAGAAAGCCGATTACTCGGCCTCCTTCCGCGTTTTAAAACGTTCCTCCGGCAGAGGATTATCTGTTGGCGCTCGACTTCGGCGGCGGCGGCGTAACAACAATATTGAAGCCGATGGAAGTCGCAACCGCGGCGCCCACGCCGACAACAATCGCTGCCGTTTTCGCCCCGCTCATGCCGCTCTTCGCCGCCTGATCCACCGCGACCAGCGGCCGGTCAGGACTGACTTCCGTGCGCGCCCCGGTAGCCTTGTTCAGAGAGCTGAAAATGCCTTCGGTCGGCGTCAGGACCACATCACCCTTGCCGTTCAGACCCAGTTCCGCGCTATGGGCAGAGTCGGTGCCGAGAGCCGTAAACGTGTAATTTCCGGCCCGGATCTCGACTTCCTCGCCTTTCAGGAAATGGAGGCGCAGCAACCCCTTATCCGCCGTCACGACCAGAGCCTTCCCAACGCGCGAGAAGGTGGCGGTCGCCTGCGTCATTTCAATCCGGCTGCCGCTGCTGAAATTGATGAGAGCGGGTTTGCCACTGGTGGAAATCTTGTCTCCCGAAAAAATCGTTGTGCCTGTCGGCGCAACATTTCTTCCCACCGTCACCGTTCCCGGGGTGACAATCACGCCCAAAGGGGTAGCCGTGATTACTTCCGCCAGCGAAAAAGGAACCGTTGCAATGAGGGCAAAAAGGGAAAGGACAACTGCTAAGATCCTTCTTATGGCACTTGTCTTTACCATATCCGCTTACCTCTGTTGACTCGAAAGTCGAATGCCCGATGCAGATGCCAGATCCTACACTCTGCCTTGCGCACGATTATAGAAATTCAACACCATTCCGTCAATGAGCTTTCCAGCATTCTCTAAGAAAACCTGAAACCTTTAGTCCTATTTCCTCTTCTGCGCCAGGCAGCCAGAGCGACCCCGCACAGACCCGTGCTCAGCAGGAGCAGAGAGGCTGGTTCCGGCACAGCCGTGATCGTGCCGGTGTAGTCCACTGGTCCCATGCCAGCGATCCCACCGTCGGCAGCCGTACCGAAGGCGTAGCTTCCTTCGGCATCGGGCCCAGAGAAAGTGAAATCGAAATCGTAGTAGCCGTACGAAGCGACCAGGAACATTCCGGAGAATTCGCCGTCAATGCTGGTCGGATCCACCGCATTCGTGATTCCTGAGGCAGCACCGTTGCCCAATCCCCCCGAGTCCGCAATTGCGGCCGACGCGAATGTGGCCTTGAACCAGTAGTTGTAGTTCACGAAAGTGCCCTGATACGCATCCCCTGGGTGGTCCGGAAGCCACAGCAGGGCAGTCTTGGAAGGATAATCATAGCTGGCGTTGGCTCCTGTGACCGATAGGGTGAAGACCGTGTCGCCGTCGGTCCAAACGCCCGTAGAACTGGTGACGCTATTGTTGTCGGGGTCATACAGTTGAAAGTAGAAATCGGAATCTAGCGCGCCAGTGCTTGTCAGCACGTTGCAGGGAGCCAACGGAGGCCCCACTATGTTAATGAACGTGTAAAGAGACGCCTGGTAGACGGGATCGCCCAGCGCGGAGGCGCTCATCAACATTACCAGCCCGATGACGGCAAGAAAAATGGAAGTTCGAATTCTCATGGGTCTATCCTCTCGGGCATTCGAAACCCGCAAAAAGATTAAAGATAAGAGCGCAAGCGGAAGAGACGTTCTCGGGTATAGAAGCACATAGCATCTCGCTGATTTTCGCCGAAGAATCCAACAAGATGCAAGCAAGACTCGTGCCGATAGGATGGATTTAGCCAAACTATTACAAACGAAGCTATAAATTACTGTGGTTACAGGGTTTTATGCCCAGGCCTCAGAGAGCGATCCAGGCGTCCGGAATACGCTCAGGATGGTTGGGCACAAAATGTGTAAAAGCTTTTTACATGGTCAATGATATCTGCGTTCAAAATGATTCTATGTTATTTATTAGATGAGACTTACCTGGCATAAAGGCTTTGCCAAAAAACCCGACATGGCACTTTTGTGGGGTCAATGGCACTTTTAGGGATTTTCACCACCGTGTTTTTTCGTTTATAATGGCGCCATGCCATTACTCGGGGTGGATAAGGGCTTTGTCAGCCGGATCATCGGCACCCGGGCTCACCACATTGTTTTCACTCTGATCATCCTCGCCCTGGCAGGGCCGGCGATCTACCGCGGTTACCGGATGTTTCGTTCCGACCGCATCGTCCGGTCGGAGCAGACAGTCGAGAGTTTCACCCGTGCCATCGAAATGGATCCCGGGAATGCAGCCCTGTGGTGGCACCGCGGGCAGCTGCGCCACTATGCGGTCGAGGCGGTGGACATCCCGCAGGCGATCCTTGACTATCAAAAGGCCCTTTCGATCAACCCGCGCCTCAGCCAAGCCTGGGTTGACGTCGCCGACTGCTACGAGCGCACGGCCCGCTATGCCGAAGCCGAAGACGCTTTCCGTCACGCGCTCGCGACCCACGCCTACTCGCCGCTCACGCACTGGCAGGCCGGCAACTTCTTTCTGCGCCGCGGCAACCTGGCCCAGATGTACGAATGCTTCAAGATGGCCAGCGCCTACGACCCCGGGAAGCTCGGCATTGCCATGGACATCGCCTGGAAAATCGATCCCGAGCGCGGCGCCATCCTAGAGAAGCTCATCCCGGACAATCTGGCTGCCAACCTGAGCTATCTTGATTTCCTTGTTTCCCGCGACGAACTCGACCTGGCCCGGGCCGCCTGGCTGCGCGCTCTGAAAAACGACCCGCCCACGGAATCGGAATTCAAAATTGCATCCTCATTCGGTTACATCGACCATCTGGTTGACAAAAACCGCGTCGAAGACGCGGAGCGCGTCTGGGACGAAGCCCTCCACAAGTCCGGCAGCAACCCTGGTTACCCGCGCATCGGCGGGCAAGATGCGGCCGGCGGCTCCCCGGCTGCCCCGAACCTGATCTGGAATGGTTCGTTCGAAGACGAGATTGTCAACGGCGGCTTTGACTGGCGCTATGCGGAAATGAAGGAAGTTGAATTTGAAGTCGACTTGACAGACCGCCTCGAAGGCCTGAAATCTCTCAAGGTGACGTTTGGCGGCGCCAACATCCAGTTCGCGCACCTGAGCCAGATCGTCCCGATTCCGCATCCGGGAAACTACGTCCTGGAAGTCTACCTGCGCACGCAGGGGCTGACGACGAACCGGAAGCCGTACTTGTCGATCCAGGGGTATCCGGAAGCATCCGGGGCGGCGCTGAGCACGGAGCCTTTCCCGGAGACGACGCCGTGGGAGAAACGGTCTTACACATTCGCGGTAAAGGATAAGTGCAAGGCAGTCAAGATCATGCTGCGCCGCGACCCGTCGGCCAGATTCGACAACCAGATCAAAGGATCACTTTGGCTGGACAAAATCTCAATCCGTGCCGGAAAGTAACCGGGTGCGGTCTGTAGTAATCGACCACGCCTAGAAGGCGTGGCTTTGGCCTGCCCCGCACAGCGGGGCGAACCGCGGGGATTTAAACCACGAAGACCTCAAAGACCTCGAAGTGTCTTCTTTGAGGTCTTCGTGGTCTTCGCGGTTCAGTTTTTCCGGCCAGGCGAAATGCACGATACGGCTCGCCG
>JBEKYG010000628.1:0-3809 GCA_049511215.1 Acidobacteriota bacterium
ATCCTAGCGACCGTGTTCTTGCTCGATAAGAGTTCGAGAATGGTTTCGGCTGTTTTCATGCCCCTCTTAGTTATCCTAATCGAGGCAGTTTGTCCACAATTATTTTACCGGGGCACGTGCAGCGCTAGCCGACCGGCCCACCGGCTCGAGAAGAAGCTTGGCCGAGAGAAGACCCAGATACGACTTGCCGGCCGCGGCGTCAATCAGCATGAGCGGGGATCGGCTTGAGAATCGACGCACCGCCCGTCCGACTTCGGTGAGCATGGCTGCCACCTCAAGCGCCTTTCGCCGATCCTCATTCCTCAGGCCGGCTCCCTGTACGGCCACGTATAAACGATCAAGCCAGCGCTCGACTTCAGAAACGAGGATTTCTACCATTTGCGGACCCATCGAGAGTTGTGTCAGATTCCTGAACTGACATACCCCTGGCTTTCGAGATCCTGTCAAGAGTTCCCGGCTAGACCTGCAAAGCCGAACCGCCGACCGCTGCATGTTCCTGGGCAATATCTGGCGTGACAACGCGCGCGTTTTCTTGGTTGCGGCGGGGGAGAGCATGTTTATAGGCGGAGCCGATTGACGTTGGTGAAGAACACGGCGAGGCAGTACGGCCTACAAACAGCCTTCCGCACCATTGATCCAATGGGCGCGGCCAAAGCGAAATATCACCGCGAATCAGATTGTGGCAGGATTTCTTAAGCATGCCTGCAAAGCTGATCAGGAACCCGATACGCGGGAATCGTTTCATCGTTACCGTTCTCTGCCCGAAATCCCGCTTCAAAATATATCGGATCCAGAATTCGGGGGCTCTGGTGATGTTGTAGAAGGCAAGCGTCAGGTTGAGCATGTTCGGGATGAACTGTTCGTAGGACGCCGGCATGATGTTCTGATCCGGCCTCGTGAATCCAGCCTGTTCCCCCATGTGGAAAATTGTGGTTCCCGGCAGCAGCCTGAGGGAGTTGAGCGCGAAAGTGTAGGGCCGCCTTAGCCGATGTACTAGCCGCACGGTATCCTTCAACTCGTCCGGGTGCTCCCAGGGGTTGTCGACGATCAGGTCGTACTGGATCGGTGCCAGCCTCTTCCGGTTTTCATGGGCGATTTCCGAGCCTTCAACGAGCTTCTCTTCATGCAGAGGCCGCACGAAAACCTCGCGCATGATCCGGCGGTTCCCTGATTGGATGCCGACACGCGTCTTAATCATCCCGGCGTCCATTAATACTCGGAACTTTTCCCGGGTAATGGAGGCCGGGATGATTCCGCTTACAAAGAAGGGAAGATTCGGAAACTCCTTCTTATATCGTGCCGCAAACTCCTGAATCAGCTTGAGCGGCAGGAACATGAAGGCATCGTCGTCGATGATCAGGTTATAAATGTGAGGATAACGAGCCAGGATGTAATGCAACTCGGCAAGAAAGAAATCAACGGAATGCTTGCGGAACTTCCGATACCCTTGATCCAGTTCGATCAGCTGGTCGTTCGAGCAGAAGGTGCATTTGTAGGGACATCCGTGGCTCAGCATCATCTCCAGCTTAGCGCCGTAATACTTCTTCATCAGCCGCAGGTTCATCTGTCTGAAAGTGCCGCCTTCGTTGACGAAGTGGTCTTCGTACTCGAAATCCATGAAAGGGAGCTCGTCCAGATCCTGCACCAGCGGCTGAGCAGGATTTTTTATGATTCCTATGCCATCGCGGAACCAAAAACCGGGGGTCGTCCGATAATCACGGCCATCTCGAAGGGCTTCTGCCAGACGCAAGAAGCTGATGTCCCCTTCACCGAGGCAGATGCCCTCAGCGGTTTCCAACGACTGTAGCGGAAAACAGGTCGGGTGGATGCCCCCCCAGATGATAGGGCAATGGAGTGATTGTTGGAGCCGCCGGGTGATGAGCGCAGCGCGGTCCGCGTTATGAGTCCAGACACTAAGCCCCACAACAATGCTATCCGCGCAAAGCGACATCAGCTCCCGGTATGTGCTCTCGCTAAGGTCACTCTCGTCATAATGAGAACTGAATCGTTCCTTGATCTGGCCCCAAAAGCTCTTTGCCTGGAGGAAGATGAGTTGGACTTCGAAAGCGTTGCGCTTGAGTTGCGATGAGATTCGGCGCGGACCGATGGAGTAGACCTCGTCAGTCAGACAGATGAGGGTGACTTTAGTACACATCATTCGAGATTGCCCACCTTCCCTTACCGTGCTCACTCACCCGCCTGTGCGGTGGTTTTATCATACGCCTGGTGGTTTGTCCAGTAACCGCAACAAGCTGCACAGCCACGGCAAAGTCGCGCGCTGGACGAAAAAGGCTGTGCTTCCTCTGGACGGCGATCATCGGGATCGGGATCGGGATCGCAATCGCAGTCGCAGTCGCTATCGGCTTTCGCAGACCTGCACAACCGATTGCGACTGCGATTGCGATCCCGACCCCGACCCCGACCCCGACGCTTTTGTCTTTCTACTTCTACCTTCAGCACAGCCAGATTTTTCTCCATCCCTTCTCGAATCTGCCCGCGATTACCCCGGCGAAAAAAGCGGCTTTTCCCAATCTTGCCGTAAATCCCGCGACTTCGCCGTGGCCGTGAACAAGCTGTGAAAAATTCGACTCTTACCATGTACCACAAAGACCCGAAGACTCAAACGCTCAACGTAGGTTTCACCGCGAGGCTGGTTCGTGTTCTTCGTGGCTGTTTTTGGCCTGCGGCGGTTCAGTTGCAGTGGAGCCCCGGCTACAAAGAGATTGCCAATCTCCTTCGGCTTGGCTACTCTGGGCGCTCTGCATTCTTGCGTTCGCCATCAGGAGCGGCCGATGAAATATCATCACATAGGCATCCCTACGGATATTCCACGGGACGGCGAAGTTTATCTTGAGCGGTTCAAAGTGTATGCCTCGGGGTTTGAGAGCAGTCCCTACGGTGTGGAATGGCTGCGTTTCGAGCCGGACAGCCCCGTGGCGGAACTGGTGAAGAAGGTCCCCCATGTGGCTTTTGAAGTCCACGACCTGAATGCGGCCGTTGCCGGGCATGAGTTGCTCATCGCGCCGAACAGTCCGTCAGAAGGTGTCACCGTGGCCTTTATCGTTCACAACGGTGCCCCGATCGAATTTCTGGAATTCGCCAGGAAAGATTGATCCGATTCTCCGAGAGGAGTCGCCATGCAAAAAGGAACCAAATATGCCCTGCTTTTTGGGGCAGTCCCGTTCATTACTCTGGTCTTGGCATTGCCTTTTATCAATCGGGTCGAACCTTTCATCCTCGGACTTCCATTTGTGTTGTTCTGGATCATTCTCTGGGTGGCACTGACGCCTCTGGCTCTGTTCGGTGCCTACCAGTGCGAGAAGAAGTTCAACCAGCCGGAAAGTGAGGATGAAGAATGAACCTTGCTCTGATCATCATTTTCTCAGTCATCTTTCTATCTGCAGTCCTGGGCGTCTTCGCCGGCAGAGGGAAGAAGATGGACCTCGAAATGTGGACGGTGGGCGGAAGGCGTTTCGGTGTCATCCTGATCTGGTTGCTGATGGCGGGCGAGGTATACACCACCTTCGCATTCCTGGGCGCGAGCGGTTGGGCATACAGCAAGGGCGCGCCGGCGTTCTATATTCTTATCTATTGTACTCTCGCTTATACCGTTTCATTCTTCATCCTGCCGGTTATTTGGAGGCTCGGCAAGAAACATAACCTTCACACCCAACCCGACTTTTTTATCCATCGTTATGACAGCCGCTATTTGGGAGTCTTTGTGGCCGTCGTCGGGGTGATTTTCACCATTCCCTATCTGCAGTTGCAGCTGAAAGGGCTGGGATCGATCGTCACGGAAGCCAGCAATA
>JBEKYG010000629.1:0-4893 GCA_049511215.1 Acidobacteriota bacterium
TGGAGCCGCTCGATCAGGCCGATCCGCCGCGACACCCAGCTCTTGTGCCGGTTCAGGATCTGGCCGATCTGCGTCTGCGTCATGCCCATCGCCACCATCTCGCGCAGCACCAGCGCCTCTTCGAGCACGCTCATCGAGTGGGTTGCCCGGTTCAGAGCCAGCATCGCCGCCCACTGGCCCTGCTCGTCTACATCCATCGACATCACCCGGAGCGTGGTCCATCCCATCTGTTCGGCCGCCCGGTGCCGAAGGTTGCTTTCATCTGCTCGACCTGCCGTGGTACGAGACACCTCACCCGCCGGTAGCTCGTGCCTATCTGCACTATGTCGAGCATCTCCCCCTGTATCGCCTGCACATCCGGTCTCCCGATTCGTCATCTCACTGATGCTCCTTGCGCTTCAGCACCTGCGTCTGGCGGCGACATGGCCCGGCAGCCGAGGGCTGCGCCGACAAAATGTTGGGCGCCGAGGGAGCGGCCCGATACGTACGGCGCATCCGCACGGACGACCGCAGAAGTCGCAGCGGCGTTGAGGGATTGGCAGTGGCTGTGGCGGCTCTTCCCGGCGCTCATCCTGGCTCTCCTGATTACTCTGAAGGGCGGCGACGGCGGAGTTTTGCCTTAACGCCGCTCCTAAGTCACCGTGATGCGTCACCTTTTCCGCCAGCCTGGCCCGGAAACACTCTTGACGTACTTTGTGGTTCAGCCTGCCGGCTTCGGTCTTCTGATACAGCGCGCCCGCCGCGCGCTGCTTTTCCGCCCGCGCCAGCGGAGCACACGGCCGGCAATACCGGTTGCCACGGTCGCACTTCCGGCAGATCACCACTTCCTGATGACATCGTTCGCAGTTGAAGATCCGGCAATCGGTCACCTGCAAACGCCCATGAAAGGGCTTTACAGAAACCGGAAGAAGAGAGATGCTCGACAGAGAGCATCGACGGCGACAGGGGTCACCTGCTGTCCCGATCTCTCAGGGGGTCCGGGCGGCTTCCTGGACCCCCACCCCTCAGAGGCGCTGACGAGGCTATCTCACAATCCAGTGCATCTTCGCAACCAGCTATCGTAGGCTCAGTTGCAACTGGGGCTTGTTATGGAGGGTATTGAGGAACGGCTACAGCGGGAAATCAGCGGGATACTCAGCAGCTGTTCGTATTGATGCTGCTATGGGAGGGACATTCAAAGCGGCATTTTGGGGGGCGGATTAAACCGCCGAGGCCAACCCTTGTGAGTTTAAATAATTGTTGCTGCGTAGGCATTAACATTCGTATGGTAGTCTTCCCTCCGGAACGAAGGGGCTCGGAAGGGGGTCGGACCACAACAAGTTCAAGATAACCCTCAGGAACCCGCATAAAATCGGCCTTGCGCTCGGTTTTCTGGGCTGTTTTTTCGTTGCAAGGAGTTTTCCCGGAGCCAGCCACGATGCACAAATGATCGCGCGCATCGCTCCAGAAAATGGGGGACTCAACCCTATTTTGCAGATAAAAATGGGGGACGCAACCCTATTTAACCCTATTTTGCAGATGAGAGATAGGCGGATTCACCGCGCTCAGTCTTCAAAATATGGTTGCGTCCCCGGTTTCCCCGGTTTCCTGACGCCACCCTACCCAAGGACGAACATTATGGATCAAGGACATACCTCCACCCTGAACTTCTGTGTCGCGCACCCGGGCAATCCTGTCCACTTGCAATCCGGTAAGCATGTGGTTATACTCGTGGTATGAAAACTGCAGTATCTATACCTGATGAGGTCTACGAGGGCGCGGAGCGTCTGGCGCGCCGCGCGAAGAAGTCGCGCAGCCGGCTGTATGGCGATGCACTCAAGGAGTATCTCGCGCGCCACGCGCCGGACGAGGTCATCGAGGCGATGAATCGAGCGTGCGCCGAGGTGGGCGAAGCGAAAGATCCCTTCGTTTCCTCGGCCGCGCGCCGCATCCTGGAGCGAAGCGAGTGGTAATCTCACAAGGCGAGATCTGGTGGGCGGATCTTCCGGCTCCGGCGCGCTCCGGTCCGGGATTTCGAAGGCCGGTAGTCGTCGTGCAGGGTGACGCATTAAATCGGAGCCGCATTGCCACAGTTGTCTGTGTTCCGCTGACGAGCAATCTCAAATGGTCCTTGGCCCCGGGAAATGTCCTTCTTCGGGCGCGCCATACCGGCCTGCCGAAAGATTCGGTCGCTAATGTTTCCCTGATCGTCAGTATCGATAAGGACCTCCTCAGTCAACGCATGGGCAAACTTACACCGTCCAATCTGCAATTAGTGCTCGCGGGGATCGATATTATCTTGGGCAAGTAGTAGCCCAAGGTCATCGCCGCCCGCGCAAGCAGAGGAGCTCTTCTTTGCGGTCGCTGTGCGCTCTGTGGTGGGCGTCTTCTTAGTTTTCAGTCTAGGAGCTGATCCTATTTGCGAACCCCAGAGTAAATTTTCCAGGCCAGACCCCAATTCCGTTGTGAACCACAGTTGGGCTTAGGGATAAAGCGCGCCGGGCAAGTGAAAACGCCGCACATGGATTTCCTTTTCGCGCTTGCGGGTCTGCGCGATGTCGTAGGCGGATTGCATTCTCATCAGCGTGTCCATCTTCACGCCGAAAGCCTTCTCGATGCGTAGCGCCATGTCGCCCGACAGGTCGGCCTTGCCATTAAGCAAACTGGATAGAGCAGGGCGGGAAACCCGAAGCGCGGCGGCTGCTGCCGTGACGGACAGGCTGGCTGGTTCAATGATCTCCGTCCGAATGAAATTGCCCGGATGGGGCGGGTTCTTCATAGGCATGGCGTTTGCTCCTGTGCTAGTGGTAATCCTCTAAATTCACATCGCAGATTTCGCGCTCGGCGGTGTCGATACGAAACGTCAGACGGCGGTTGCGGGTAACGCTTAGGCTCCACGTTCCTCTGCGTTCGCCGGTCAGCGTGTGAACCTTCCAAGCTGTGAGGGCCCGCAGTTCCTCGGGGTCTTCCATGTTGTCGAGGTAGGCAAACATCTTCCGCAGCTTGTCCACGGTATCGGGTGGCACGCCTCTCGAGCTGTCTTTCGTGTAGAGCCGTTTCAGACCCTTGTGGGCGAAACTCCGTATTTTCACCAGCAGACTGTAGCCTGTAGCTTAACACTTGTCAAACGAAAATTCCACGCGAGACAAAAGGACCCTTTGTGAAACATGGCTCTCACAAGGGCGTGCATGGGGGCAAAACCGGTGGCAGGCCAAAATCGGTGGCAACTATTTCCCTAATTGCGAGAGAAGGCGACCTCCCCGACGATCACCTGGAATTTGGGGGAATAGTGGCCTGCCACCGATTTTGGCACATTGAGAACGGTGCTCATTCGCAAGGTCCGAAATTCTCGGTCTGCTGGACTCCAGCGTTTCGCAGCTCTGCCATGAAGGCAATTGGATCCACCGCATCAGCCAGGAAGTGGACACCAGCCTGGACGGCTTTACTCTGCGAAACCATGCGGGCGACGGTGGCCAGCGCAAGTCCGTGGATCCAGTAGTCGCGGCGCTCCTTGTAAAAGATCTGAAAGGTCAGGGACATCCTCCGTCCTTGAGAACGCCCAAGAATCTGAGCCGCGATAAAACCGTCCACCGGCAAACGGTTTCTACGAAATACGTTCCGAAGCAAGCGAACACCCGATCCTTCGGGGAGCGGGACCAGGGCCATCAGAGTTGTAGCGATGACAGTCCGAAACCCCGAGAGATACGTGTATGTAAAGACGTCGCAGTCATTGAGACGGCGGCCTACCTCGCTCAGTTCGGGGGTAGAAAACATAGCGAAACGGCCGGAGCCGACGGGGTCACCCAAATTGACCCGGCGGAAGGCTGCCGACGTCTTGGCACGGATCCACTCGCCCTTGCGAAAGTAGCCAGGACTGCGGAGCCCTGACTGACGAATCAACCAAACACCGTCGCGCAACGCATTGGCGGACCACTCGCCGGAGTCGCCGAAGTACACATTCAACGACTCGATGGTATCCAGCTTTGCCCTCGCCTGTGCGTCCGCGTAAACGGGCAGGAACTCGCTAATGCCAGGCATCCAGCCGGCCGAGACCACGAACGACAATCCCAAATCTTCAATCACCCGGCTATGAGGAAGCATGCGTTCCTTTACCAACGACATGCCGGCCGCATCAATGTAGTGACACCGCCCGCGAAAGGCCGCTTGTGCCACGCGATCCTGAAGCACCATAACAGGCCCAGCGCAGTTGACGATGATCGAACACTGGCTGCAAAAGTCGTCCAACGAATGGGCATCGAGGACGTCAAGATGCGCCGCAGACGCTCTGCCATCGAATTCCGCCGCCAGGGCCTTCCTCTTGGCCAGGTCGCGTCCACCGATTAGGATCTCCCCAGCGCAGGACTTCCAGAGCTCGGATGCAACGATTTTCCCGGTTGCGCCGTAGCCACCAACAATGCCGAAAGTTACGGTTCGACTCATTGCTCAACCCCACAGCAGCCAACCGACGATGGCCGCAGAGTTCTTATATCTTGGGAAAATTGCTGACCAAGGTCTTGCCCGCATCAGTCAACACGCTCTCTGGATGGAACTGTACGCCCTCCACTGGGTGATGCCGGTGGCGCAGGCCCATGATTGTCCTTATAAGCGTCCCTATCCGGGAGCGCAAGGATAAAGGGGGAAGGAAAGCGCGGAAATTCTGGGAGAACTCGGGGCAGGCATCGAGTTGCCGGGCGGAACTCGCGTTCCTGAATGATCTGTTCGTCATTAGAAACATGGGGGGCCTGAGCTTCCGGCGCAATCGCCGGGAATCCTCGCCCGAGGATCTCGGGCGCGTCCGGCGTCAGTGCATGCGCAATTCTTGCGGGACGTGCCGGCGTCTCACCTTGATTTTGCTCTCGTCCTTGCGGGCGGCCGCAAGGTTGTAGGCAAGCTGTGCGCGCGAGGCACAATCTC
>JBEKYG010000630.1:0-3805 GCA_049511215.1 Acidobacteriota bacterium
CAGGGCTCATCACGCTATTGCAACTGCAATTCAGGACGCAAGAGAAGGCTTCTTCTACGTCGTTGACGCAGACATCGCCTCCTTCTTCGACCGAATTGACCACGAGGTTGTTATATCCCGGGTCTGTACCCGGATCGCCGACGGCCGTGTCATCCGTCTTCTCAAGTCCTTCCTCAAAGCCGGTATCAGTGACTGTGGCGTCATCAGCGTCCCCACCGAGGGTACCCCTCAAGGGGGCGTCATCTCGCCGTTGCTCGCCAATATTGTCCTCGACTCCTTTGACAAGGAGATCGAAACCAAAGGTTGGCGGCATGTCAGATACGCCGATAACTTCGTCATTCTCACGAAATCGCCAGAGGAAGCCGCTCTTGCTATGGCCTACGCTAAGGAGGTCCTCGGAAATCTCAGACTCTCGCTCCATGAGACCAAAACTCGTCTCACGGATTTCCACGAGGGATTTGAGTTCCTGGGGTTTCACTTTCGCAGCTTCCGCCTTGGCATCCGAGCGCGTTCCATTGAGAAGTTCAAAGACCGTGTCCGAATCGTGACCCGGAGACAACAAGGGAGGAATGTCGAGGCTGTCCTCAAGGACCTTAACCCGGTCATTCGGGGATATGCCCACTACTTCGGGGTGGCACAGGTCTTCCACACTTTCCGCAGTCTGGATAAGTGGATTCGTATGCGGACTCGCTGCTTCCGTCTGAAGCGCAAAACCCGCCATGCGAATCGCCAACTGCCCACCCGTAAGTTGGAGAAGTGGGGCTTGCTCTCCCTGCAGCGATGCAGGCCTGGGCATCGGATCTCCTATATGCGTTCGTTTCGGACCTGTGAGAGCAGGTCTTGACCCCTTGCGATGAGGACACCGCGCGGGGTCGCCGAGTGTGGTAACTCCACATGCTCACCAAATGCCAGTCTCGTGGAGCCTGACAGGCGACGATGGGGGGGCGGTGGCACGACCTCCGCCCTACCCGCTATCTTTTTCGGAGCTTTGTCGGGTCTCACTAGCCGATTCAACCTGGTTTCGTGGATAGTGGCGCCGCCGGTTTAGGACGCCCCCCGCTGCGCCAGCTTAAAACGCCCTCCCTTTGACGTTCATAAAGTTCCGCCGGTAAACTGCAAATAACCCTTCTCTCTTTCAAGCAGCACCCAAGACCGCACCCACAACTCAGAGTATTTAAGGCGTTAAAACAAACGCAAAATGCTTTTGAAACATCAGGCGCGTGGTGTCGGACGAGACTGCTCGGAGTGGCTGGGACCAGTTGCGGGACGGTCTGGATTGTGAGATAGCAGTCTTAGCGCCTACGCAGGTGGGGGTCCAGGCAGCGACCCCGGACCCCCCTGGAACATCGCGGTGACCCCAGTGATGCTCCATGTAGAGCATCGCGCTTTCGCCGGTGCCTGTAAAGCCCCTTTGTGGGCGCATACTGGTGACGTCAGGAGACTGCCGGACCTTCAACTGCCAACGTTGTCAACGGCGAGTGGTGATCTGTCGGCGGTGCGACCGTGGCAATCGGTACTGCCCGACGTGTGCACCGCTGGCGCGGGCGGAGAAGCAGCGCGCAGCCGGCAAGCGCTATCAGAAGACGGTCGCCGGTACGCTTAACCACAAAGCTCGTCACGAGCAGTACAAAGCCAATCTAGAAAAAAAGGTGACGCATCAGGCTGACCTGGAAGTCGGCAAGAAGCGAGAATCGATCCGCGCCACCTTATTGGGTGGGCACGAGAATCGCAATGAATGCCGAGAACAGCCGCCAGTGCCATCGTCGACATCCCAACTCCGCTGCGACTTCCGCGGTCGCCCGTGTACCGATCGGCGCGCACGGGGCCGCTTCCCCGGCGCACATTTTCATGTCGGCGCGGTCCCCGGCTGCCGGGCCATGTATCCGTCAGGCAAGGGAGCCGAAGCGCAGGGAGCATGGGAAACATGACAGCGCCGGAGAATCAACGTGCAGGGGACGCAAGGCGAGATGTTGGATCTGTCCGAAATCGGCACGAGCTACGGCCGAGTGAGATGTCTCGCGCCGCGGCAAATCGAGCAGATGAAGGCCAGCCTGACGGCGCACGGGCAGCTGACGGCGGTGTTGGTCGTGCGTCGGCAACAGAGGCTGGAGCTGATCGACGGATTCAAGCGGCGCCGGGCGGAGGAGGAGATGGGATGGACGACGCTCCGGGTGGCTTCGATGGACGTGGACGAGCAGGGGCAGTGGGCGGCGATGCTGGCTTTGAATCGGGCGACGCAGTCGATGAGCGTGCTCGAAGAGGCGCTCGTGCTGCGCGAGATGGTGGCCGCGGGGATGGCGCAGGCGCGGATCGGCGAGATCCTCGGCCGGCACAAGAGCTGGGTGTCGCGGCCGATCGGGCTGCTGGAGCGGCTGCATCCGGAGCTGGTGGAGCAGATCCGGGAGGGAATCCTGCCGCCGGGAGCAGCCCGGCGATTGCTCTCGTTGCCTGCGGGCAACCAGTTGGAGCTGGCGACCGTGGTGACGCATCAGGGTCTGGGGAGCCAGGACACGGAGTTGTTGGTGAAGTTGTGGCGCACTGCGGACCCGCCGGTCCGGGAGTTTCTGCTGGCGCATCCCGGGGAGGCGCTCGCGAACGCACGGACGGGAGAGCCCGAGGAGCCGCCGGATCCGCGGCTGACTCCGCGGGGCCAACGGTTGCAACGCCACCTCCGGATTCTTCAGGGAGTAGCACCCCGAACGCTTCAGATGCCGCGGCCGACCCCGGCGGCGGAGGACCTCGAACTCCTCGCGCCCGACTTGGCATCGACGACGTCGTCGCTCTCCCGTCTGGTGGAAGCGCTTGGTTCCGCAAGACCGCGGGCCGGCTGAGGAAGCAGAAATGCGCCGACCGCAACGAGCAAATTCTCAGCCTGCTCGCCCAGGGATATCGCAACAAGGCGATTGCGCGGCAGTTGGGTATCGATGTCAAGACCGTTCCTTCCGAGCCGCTGCCGCGGCACGTCGCCGAGTACTTGAAGGCCTCAGGCCACAGCCAGCGTCCGCTCGAGCATTACGAACGGCTGCTGAAGGAGAAAACGCGCTCGCCCGAAAAAACAGAAAAGAAGTGAGGACCGGAACCATGGCTTCCGAGGAACGCGATCAGGAGCTGGCCAACCTGAGACGTCTCCAACTCCGTCATGCCGCCAACGGTATCGACGATCTGCTGCGCGATGCCGCGCAGTTGAAACTCGGCCACCTGGGATTCCTGGCCCGAGTGGTCGAGGCCGAGGTGCTGGCGCGTACGGAGACCGCAACCAACCGGCGTATCCAGGAGGCCCATTTCCCTGAGCTCTGGCGGATCGAGGATTACGACTTCAAGGAGCAACCCTGCCTCGATCGCAAAGTCATCCTTGACCTGGCCGAACTGGGCTTCTTCGACCGCTGTGAATCGGTCTTCTTTCTCGGCCCTTCCGGCGTCGGCAAAAGCCACCTCTCAGTCGGCCTCGGCGTGCGCGCTTGCGCCGCCGGCTATGGCGTTCTCTGCGTCCGCGCCTATGACATGCTCAAGGACCTCCTCGCCTCGATCGCCGATGAGACCTTCGACAACCTGCTGGAAGGTTTTTGCCGTCCCGACTTATTGATCCTGGACGAGGTCGGAAATCACCCTGCCAATCCGACCCTCGCCGAGCGCAACTTCGCCGGTGTCTTCTACGAGGTCGTCCACCAACGCTACCGCCACGGCTCGACCATCCTGGCCAGCAATCTCGGCGTCAACGACTGGGCCGCCGCCCTGGGCGGACCGCCTGGGCTGATCGCGACCTTACTCGATCGCCTCATGGAGGGCCCTCACATCATTGCCTTCC
>JBEKYG010000631.1:0-3802 GCA_049511215.1 Acidobacteriota bacterium
TACGAGGACGGCAGCACCGAAATCATTGGCACCGAAGCCGGCTGGAAAGCCGCGATCGGCCCGATCCTCTTCTCCGATATCTATAATGGCGAGTCCTACGACGCGCGCCTGGAAAAAGGCGGGTGGAGCAACCCGGGTTACGACGATGCCTCCTGGACTCAGGTCAAACTATTGAATCCGCCCAAAACCCGCCTGGTGGCTC
This sequence comes from Acidobacteriota bacterium, assembly GCA_049511215.1. GTDB lineage: Bacteria > Acidobacteriota > UBA6911 > UBA6911 > UBA6911 > JAFNAG01. Next base: position 203 of record JBEKYG010000631.1, read on the forward strand.
CGGCCGGGCCTCCGGTGCGCCGGATCCAGGAGATCAAACCGGTGGAGATCCTGCAGACTCCCGCCGGTGAAACGGTTGTGGATATGGGGCAAAACATGGTGGGCTGGGTGCGTTTGAAGGTGAGCGGGCCGGCCGGAACCAAAGTGAAGCTTGAGCACGCGGAGGTGCTTGATAAGCAGGGCAATTTCTATACGGCAAATCTGCGGGCCGCCAAACAGGAGATCGAATACACGCTGAAAGGGGATGGGGTTGAGCTGTTCGAACCGCATTTCACTTTCCAGGGATTCCGCTACGTCCGCGTGCTGGGCTTTCCCGCTGGCCTTTCGCTCGATGACCTGACCGGCATTGTTGTGCACTCGGATATAACTCCCACCGGGACTTTTGAGTGCTCCAATTCAATGATTAATCAGCTGCAGCACAATATTCAGTGGGGACAAAAGGGCAATTTCGTCGATGTCCCGACCGACTGCCCGCAGCGCGATGAACGCCTCGGCTGGACCGGTGACGCGCAGGCTTTTGCCCGTACCGCTGCCTTCAACGCCGATGTCGCCGCCTTTTACACCAAATGGCTGCTGGACATGACGGCGGATCAGAAACCCAGCGGCGCGATTCCCGATGTCATACCTAACGTTCTGAACCGTAAAGATCCCGCCAGAAGCAGCGCCTCCGCAGGCTGGGCGGACGCCGCGGTGATCGTTCCCTGGACTGTTTATCTCAGCTACGGCGATACCCGCATCCTGGAGCGCCAGTATGCCACGATGAAAGGCTGGGTGGACTACATGGCCAGGCGGGCGGGAAATTCTTATCTATGGAACAATGATTTCACCTACGGCGACTGGCTGGCCTTCGCGACCACCGCGTCCGATTACCCCGGCGCTACAACAGACAAGGATCTTGTCTCCCAGGCTTATTTCGCCCGATCCACCGACCTGCTGCAGAAGGCCGCCACGATTCTCGGCAAGAGCAGCGACGCAGGGAAATATGCCGGCCTGCTGGCCAGAATCAAAAAGACTTTCCTCGCGGAATTCGTGACGTCCAACGGGAGGCTGGCCTCCAACACGCAGACGGCATATAGCCTGGCGCTGGCGTTCGACCTGCTTCCTGATGGCCTGCGCCCCCAGGCGGCCAAGCGGCTCGCCGAGGATGTCCGCAAATTCAAGCACATCACCACCGGTTTCCTGGGCGCGCCGGTGATATGCCAGGTCCTCGGCAATTATGGCTACGCGAGTGAAGCATTCATGCTTTTGAATCGCAAAACCTACCCCTCCTGGCTTTACCCTATCACCAAGGGAGCCACGACCATCTGGGAACGCTGGGACGGGATCCAGCCCGACGGCTCCTTCCAGGACGCGGGGATGAACTCCTTTAATCATTATGCATATGGGGCCATCGGGGAATGGCTCTATCGATTTGTCGCAGGCATGGAAATCGATCCGCAAAAGCCGGGTTATGAGCACATCATTGTCCAGCCCCACATCGGCGGCAGTTTGACCTTCGCCAAGGCCAGCCATCAATCCCTTTACGGCCCCGCGGTTTGCGGCTGGGAATTGAAAGACGGGCAGCTGAGGGTGACCGCGGAGATCCCTGCGAACACCTCGGCGACGTTCCAACTTCCCCAGGCCTCTCTCGATAAGGTCCGGGAGGGCGACCAGCCCCTGGCGCGCGCCAAAGGCATTTTCCGTTTTTCGCAAAAAGGCCAGATGGTTGTCGTGGAGGCAGGTTCAGGCCGCTACGAATTCAGTTATCCCTTCGATAAGGGAAAAGAATCTAATCCGAGCTGAACACCTTTCATTGATTTGCGCGCGGCGGAGACTGGTGTTCTCGCCTAAGAATGGCGAAGCCTGTAGGCTCCCATCAACACAGGCGTCTCCGTGTCGTATCCGGCGGCACGCAGCCGTCAAAGACCCTCAGGAGCGCGTGGAGGCGCTGATCAAAGTCGTCGACGACTACCCGCGCGCCGGCCAGCAGCAGGATCGCAGCTCCTCCAAAGATAATGATGAAGAGCCTTTCGATTTTCATGTCGCCCTCACCGAGACAATGATGGAACCGCCCGTTTGTTCGTTGCTGGTGCGATATTACATGCCTCGCGGCCGCGGTAGGGTCCGCGCTCGCACAACATACCCCGACCTCAAACCTCTGGAAACCGACCTCCGACATCCCACATCCGACTTCTGACCTAAATAGGCGGAACGCAGAGGTCCGGAGTAAATAGGCGGAACGCAGAGGTCCGGAGTCAGGAGCCAGCAGACAGACCGACTGAAGGCTGTGTCTGCACTGCGCTTGCCGTCATGCTGGGCCGGGCGGGAACAGCTTCAGCCTTTGCGCACAAGATCGAGGAAGGCACGCGCCGCGTGGCTCAGGCTGCGGTTCGCAGGATATACCAGGTAGATCTTCCGTTCGACATCCAAATCACTGACCCTGATCTCTCTCAGTGTCCCTTGCTCCAGTTCCTGCTCCACGCACATACGGGGCAGGAACGCTACGCCCTCGTTCCGCTGGACCAGCTTGCGTATCGACTCTACTGTGGGCATCTCGACATCCATGTTCAGCTGAACCTTCTGCCGCTGGAACTCCCGCAGGACGATCTCACGATATGGCGAGGTAACATTGTGAGCGATGAAGATCTCCATTCCCAATTCACTCAGCGCGACCTTTTCGCAATTGGCAAGCCGATGCTGCGGAGAAACGACGAGCGCCAGGCGGTCGTTATAAATTACCCGCGTTTCCAAACGCCTGTCTCCAGGGTCATAGCTGATGACTCCCAACTCGAGATCACCTTTGAGCAGCTGCTCCGGAATCCGGCTGGACAGGCTGCGGCGCACCTGAACCTTCACCCTGGGAAAGGTGCGCCGATAGTGCTGGAGATGGCGCAGCAGATAAAGAGTCGTCGACTCATTGGCACCAATGATCAGCCTGCCCGAGGTGTTGTCCCGCAGCTCAGCCAGCGCATTCTCGAGTTCCCTCTGCAGATTTTGAAACCTGCGCGCAAATTCGAGGACGATCTGACCCGCATCTGTGAGAATCAGTTCCCGGCCTGAACGGTCAATCAACTTCTCGCCCAGATCGCCTTCGAGACGCCGGACCATCATCGACACCGCCGGCTGAGTGCGTAGCAGCTTTTCGGCAGCCCGCGAGAAGCTCTTTTCGCTCGCCACCGCACAAAAGACCTTAATCGGATAATAATCTATGTCGCTGATGTTCACTTCGTTCTCCATAAGTCATGCTTATTACATAAATTGTTCTTATATATATCTGTATTATTATAAATTTGTCAAATCCAATTCACCGTTTAATAATGCCCCCATCGGTCAGCATGACAGTTCCAGCTTCCTGTGAAACCTGTATAAAAAGGGGACGTTTCAATCTTCAAGCCATTCGACATAAGCGGGTACATTGACACACATAGTCGGAATGCCCCCGTTTTCCTGGGGAGATGCAAAGAATGAGAAATCGAGTTTACATTTTCGACACGACACTTCGGGATGGCGAGCAGTCACCCGGGTGCAGCATGATTGTGGAAGAAAAGATTCAGATGGCCACGAAGCTGAAAGAACTCGGTGTGGATATTATTGAAGCGGGGTTCCCGATCGCATCGGACAG
>JBEKYG010000632.1:0-3797 GCA_049511215.1 Acidobacteriota bacterium
CGCGTCGTTCTGTGCGGGCCGGGGTTTGAAATCCCCGTGATGCGTGACGATCGCTTCGTCATCGATTTCGCCGTTTCCTGATCAGGCCACGAAACCAGTGGAGTTCTTCCGGGCGCTGCAAACCGGGGCGGACCCGGCTGCTCAGTCCCGAACACCGGACGTGCGCCACGGCTGCGACTTTTCGGATGAGTTCACGCGAACCGGTGGTATGCTTCTACCACGGAAGAAAAGCAACCTGGCATCCAACCTGATTTCGAACGCGAGGAGAGATGAAAACAAAACGAGTCGCATTTTCCCTGCTCGTCTCGCTGCTGGCGGCGTTCAGTGCAACTGCGCAACGGCCGGATGGAGGGACACAAATTATCGAAGGGATCGAAGCGAAGCACCAGGCGTATGCCGATGTCGCGCTTCAAATCTGGAAATTTGCCGAAACCGGCTATCAGGAAGTAAAGAGCAGCGCCCTGCTCGAAGCCAAGTTGGCAGAGGCCGGCTTCACGGTCCAAAAGGGGGTCGCCGACATTCCGACCGCATTCGTGGCAAACTATGGCAGTGGCAAGCCGGTCATCGCATTTATCGGCGAGTATGACGCTTTGCCGGGTCTCTCACAAGAGGCCGTACCCGAGAAAAAACCAGTCCTGGCAGGCGCCCCGGGCCACGGCTGCGGGCATAACCTGCTAGGGACGGCTGCAATGGCTGCAGCCATCGCGGTGAAGGATTGGATGGCGTCCGCCCACCGGGAGGGGACCGTGCGCTTCTACGGCACGCCCGCGGAGGAGGGGGGCTCAGGCAAGGTATACATGGTGCGGGCCGGCCTATTCAAGGACGTGGACGTCGCCGTATCCTGGCACCCGGGCGACAGCAACCGGGCCAGCGCCTCGAGCAACCTCGCAAACATCAGCGCCAAATTCAGATTCCACGGCATTGCATCCCATGCCGCGGCCGCGCCCGAAAAGGGCCGCTCCGCGCTCGAAGCCGTGGAGGCCATGGACATGATGGTCAACATGATGCGCCAGCATGTTCCACAGGAAACGCGCATCCATTACATCATCACCGGCGGCGGCGCGGCGCCGAACGTCGTTCCCGATTTCGCCGAAGCCTACTATGTCGCCCGGAATCCTGACATGAAGGTACTCGACGGAATCTGGCAACGGATCGTAGACGCAGCCAAAGGAGCAGCCCTCGGAACGGGCACTACGATGGATATGGAAATCGTGGGTGGCACTTACAACATCCTGCCCAACAGCTATCTTGCCGGGCTGCAGAACCAGAACCTCCAGCGGCTCGGGGGCATCAAGTACACGAATGAGGAGCGGGCGTTTGCCGAGGCGCTGCGCCGGACCATGCTTGATCCGGCGCTGCCCCTGGGATCAGAGGAAAAGATTCTGTCCCCGGACCCGAACATCACTCCGGCATCCACAGACCTGGGCGACGTGAGCTGGAATGTGCCCACCATCGGACTGACGACGGCAACCTGGGTGCCCGGCACTTCCGCGCACACCTGGCAGGCAACCGCATGTGACGGCATGTCGATCGGCATCAAGGGAATGATGCTCGCGGCCAAAACCATGGCACTGACCGGCCTCGACCTGTTCACCGACCCGACCCACATTCAGAAGGCCCGCGCTGAATTCGAGCAGCGTCGAGGCAACTACTCCTACAAGCCCATCATCGGCGACCGCAAACCACCGCTGGACTATCGCAAGTAGGATTCTCCAGCCAAAAGCCTTCAGCACAGAGGCCGTCGCGTCGCAGCGATGCATCCGGAGATTCGAGATTCGAGATTCGAAATTGCCAATCTCGAATCTCGAATCTCGAATCATGATCAAGCGGGTGTTCCGGTCTACTTCTTCCCGAAGATGCAGGTTATCGACGTTCCTTTGTCCCTGCTCATTAAATTGCAGTAACTGATATTGGAATCCAGATATTGTTTTTCCTCCTCCGTCATATATTTGCTTTCGATCTGCCCGCTTCTGACATATTGATGGATCATCGTCAGTGTCGTATTTGCTTCACCAGGTTCTACGCCGTAATCGCTGAGAAGGGAGGTATGCACATCCTCGATAATGTAGTAGCCGCCGGGCCTGACATCTTTGAATAAATAGCCGAAACTAACCTGTTGCTGCGGCATTGAGTGTCCGCCGTCGTCAAGAATGAGATCGAATTCGGACCCGTTGGCATTTATGAAGGCAGCCAGCTGTTTTCTATCGGACTGATCCGCAACAAATGTCCTGATCCTCTCAGAATTGAGTTGCGAAGCATCTTTGATGTCAATCCCGTATATCACCGCCTTCCCGAAGAATTCCGCAAACATCTTCAGCGATGCGCCTTCCAGAATACCGATTTCGCAAATTTTACGGGCCGTGGATTTTATCGGGTAAAAGAAGTACTCATAGACTTCAGTGTAATGGTGCAGTATGGAACCCTTGTCGGTTTTGTATTTGTCGGCCAGCCGAGTCAACTCGCCGAACTGGTATTCCCTGCTTGCACAACCGGAAACTGACAGTGCACACAGTGCCAGACTCAGGCTCAAAAGCAGGCACAAACTCCTTTTGGTCAGCACGCGTCATTCTCCTTTGCTATTCAGTTATTCAGAATGACCTAAAATCCAGCCCGGATCATTCGAGAAACCGCCAACCGTGGGATGACTGGAAAAAGCAAAAGCTTAACGCAAAGAGCGCCGAGAAAGAGTCGAGGTCCAGAGCAACAACATCACTCTCCGCGCGCTCCGAATTTTTTCCGTGCCCTCTGCGTTAGACTTTTGTTTTTTCTGGTCATCCAGGTACCCAGTGCTTTCACGAACAATCCAGGCTAGTTCGAGATCCGCAGCGTGATTTTCGACCCGTCTGCGCCTCCAAAATAGACGTGCTGGACGGCCTTCACAAAATCCGTGGGCTGCGCCTTCGGAATCTCCACGAACTTTTGCGGGTTGCGGTCGGTCAGCGGGAACCAGCTGCTTTGAATCTGCACCATGATGCGATGACCCTGGCGGAAAGTGTGCGCAATGTCGGGCAGGTTGAAGGTGATGCGGTCGGGCTTGCCCGGCTCGAAAGGCACCGGCTTCTCGAATCCCTTGCGGAATTTGCCGCGGAAGGGCTCGCCGCGAATCAACTGCTGATAGCCGCCCATGGGGCTCACCGCCTGTGCGGCCGGCTGCTGGCCGGGCAGCGGCGAATTGTTGTAATCGGGCGCGTCGCCCGGATAAACATCGATGACCTTCACGTCGAAGTCGGAATCGGTTCCGGATGTGGAAACTTTCAGATCTACCTGGATCGGACCGAAAACCGTTACGTCATGATCCAGCACATCGGACTTATACACCAGCACGTCGGGACGCGTAGCGGCGAAGCGCTGATCTTCGGTCATATAGGTATTGAGGACACCCATGGTGACTCGGCCGACGTAGGGGACAGGCTTGTTGGGGTCGGAAAGGTATTCGTCAAACCCGGCCTGCGCAGGTTGCCGCCATACGATCTTGCCGTTGGCGTCCAGATACATGGCAGTGGGCTTGGCGGCGGCGGGCGGCCAGGTGTCGAACTTGCCCCACTGGTTTGTGCCGGTCTGGAAAAGCCAGGCTTTAGGAAACTTTCCGTCGCCGCGGCCTTTCAGGTAATAGAGGAAAAAAGGAAACTCGATTCTTTCGCGGTAGTATAGAGCTGTCTTCGACCCGAAGTTGACATTGCCCAGGCGGTCGCCATCTCCGCGCGCGAACCCGCCGTGATTCCACGGACCCATCACCAGCATGTTTACCGGCGGCGGCGTATTTTTCTCCATGAAATCAAACTGGCGCAGCGGGCCTT
>JBEKYG010000633.1:0-3792 GCA_049511215.1 Acidobacteriota bacterium
TAGCCTGGCTGACGCATCGACTGCTGCTTGAGAATCTGAGCCGGCACGAACTGGTTCTGGGGGTGGTATACATGCTTCTCTCAGGGCTCCTCGTGCACTATGGCATCTCCAAGCCTGCTAAGGAGTGCGCCGCCGGACGCTCGGCCTCAATTTTGCCTCGTGCCATCAGCCAAAATCCGGCCGTGCTTCCTTTGGTATTGGGTTTCCTGACCGGACTGAATCTTTGCCCCCCGTTTTTGCTGGCGTTCACCGGCGCGGCCGGCAGCTTGAGCCTTGCCCAAAGCGCCCTATTCTTTGTGTTTTTCTTTTTGGGAACTTCCATCTATTTTATCCCGGCCCCGCTCATTGGAGCGTTCACACGGTTTGGAGGACTGCGAACGGTGGGCAAGCTGGCCGGGTTCGTGGTTGCTGTTTACTATTTCTATCTCGGAGTTGTCATGCTCGGAGGAGGCATTGTCACGCTATGGGCAACACCGTAGCATCAAAAGCACCGGCGGGATCAGGAGAACCGAGGAAACTGGTCAAGGCCGCATTGCTCAGCTTTCCGATGGTTCTGCTGACCGGATTAATGACGACACAAGGCCGCCTCCCATCCGCGGCTCCGGCGCTGATCGCGTGGGCGATCAGCTTTGCCTTCCTGAATGTCCTCTTTTTCCTCATGGTCTACACGGGAAAGACGCACAGATTCCGAGCTGTTCTGTTCGTCGTGACTGCTGTCTGCTTCGTGATCACGTTCATGTCCAATCTGCTCGCGGCCAGAGGCAGCCTCGCCCTGACGCGCGACAACGTCATCAACGGGGAAACACCTTTTTGCCATCTGGTGATCCCGATGACGTTGCTCCCAGCAGTATTGAAGCGAACCGTCATCTTCCCCGGTGCGATGCTGACAGGATTTGCCGCGATCGCGACCATGCTGGTGATCTGGCTCGGTGCGTCGTTGGCTCTGGGCCGGGGCTGGTGCAGCTGGGTGTGCTTTTTCGGTGGCCTCGATGAGGGATTCTCTTGTATCCGCAAGAAGCCCGTTATCAAAAATATCGACCCCAGGTGGACGTATATGCCTCATGCGGTGCTATTGGGAGCAGCCCTGACCTCCACGTTCACCCTATCTCCCACGTATTGCCAGTGGCTCTGCCCGTTCAAAGCAGTAACGGAATTTGAAAAGGTCGACTCCTTCCGCACTGTACTGGCAACGATCATCTTTGTCTCCCTCTTCGCGGGTCTCGTGGTGGTGCTGCCGGTACTGACGCGGCGGCGCATACAGTGCGGACTCTTCTGTCCTTTCGCTTCCTTTCAGTCGTTTTTCAACAAGCTGAACATATTCGACATTCGCATCGACCGGGACAAATGCACCGACTGCAATCACTGCGTCAATACCTGCCCGACATTTTCGATCGATAAACCCAGCGTCGCGCGCGGGTCTGCGCTGCTATCCTGCACGAAATGCGGCCACTGCGTCGACGCGTGCCCGAAAAAGGCGGTTTCCTTTCACATCAAAGGGACTCGGGCCGGCCTCGCCACGAACACGGCTCGCTTGCTCTTCCTCTACCCGGCATATATCTTTGCCGCCGCCATCGGGGGCGGGATGATCAACGGCGCGCTCTTGCTGGCTCTAAGCTCTTTCAGAAACCTGATCTAAGGGAGGCCTGCACCATGAACCGGGTGAAGACAGCAGTCGGATACACGATAGCGTTCCTGATGGTGCCGCTCGTGCTGGCGACATTGATGGGGATGGGATTCTGGAGCAAGGAGCTTGTTGCGGTCACCGGGCTTTCGGTAACACCCTGGTATACGGGGGGCGAAGTGGTTCGCATGATCGACCACGGCCAGTTTGAGACAAGGATCCACCGTCCGGTGTTCGATGGCTTTCTTTGGGACAGCAATCAAGGTTTCGTACAGGTCGACTGGGCCGCAGACCGTCCGTTGCCGGCAAGGGTGGAAGAGGAGATCGACTACGACGGCGATGGTACCGCAGACTTCCGCGTCGAGCTGAATACGCAGGACAACACTGCCAAGATAACGACGGAAAGCCCTCATGTTTTATTGCTTGAAGGCACGTATAATCTCAAGAACGGCCGCGCCATCCGTGTCTCCCTCAAAAACAAGAGATAGGTTCTTTGTGCGAAGCATCTTGGAGCGTCGGCCACGCTGCTTGCACTAACGCTATCAGAATCCGAATGCGGCGTTTTTCCGCAATGACCTATCGTTTTTGAGGGCAGGATTCTGCCGCAACAACGTTCTTGGGGATGCTCTGGATTGGCTCTCGGGGAGGGTGGTCGGCTTCATCGGCAAGTGGGCCGCCAAATACGCTGGACGAATCGTCTCGCAGCAAGGCATCCCCTTCGATTTCATGAACCGGCAGCGGAGCTTGAATTCCGCACTGCGAATCGAGAATTGTGAGCGTATTGCCAAGTTGCTGCGGCAATCCACCGGATCGCAGGTAAGCTGGATTTAGCGTTCTGCCCTGTGCAGCCGGCTAAGTTGATATAGGCTGCGCGCCCCAGGCTGAGCTGGGCAAGTCCGCAACATCTGCAGTCTAACGTTAGACACGCTCGTTCGCTGGCCGCAACCTCCCATCGATGACTTTTCTGGAAAGATTGATGCGATGGGCCACTTATGGGATAAGCCGACTACACATCCAAGTGACCGCAGGCGATCGCGACGTAGATTCGCAGAACCTGAAATCTGAACAACACTGATCTGGGTGACAGTCAATATCCTGACAATCATAGTCAGTGGTCACAGGTCGGCAGCGAGGTCAGACGCCGGATGGACTTGCGGAACGGGGATTTATGGATAGGCGAAATAACCTGCCTGACCGCGGCCGGCTTCCCCGGCACGGCCTTCTGCATGCGATCCTGCCAGCTTCCGATTTGGGGGTGTTATGTAAACCAAGGCATTGGAATCTGCCCCAAACCGGCGGCTCATCCTTGATTTTACGATAAACCGTGCTTATGAATATAGATTTTTGCACACTTCGACTGCGCGCATGCAATCATCTGGTAACGGAAAGCACAGCTCGGAAGGCTCATCTGAAGCCGGCATCGCCGGGGCAATCGGAGGGGGCCGCGAAGGGAGATCGGCGGTGCTGGTTGACCCGCCGCGGCCGGCAGGGGAAGGGTGTGAAGACTTCATACCCGGCGACATCGTTTTGGGGTAAAATCGCGGCTTTGATCGGCATTGGGTTCTGCCAGTCGTGGCAGACGGGGCGAAGTCAGCATGACACCCCGATATCGGAGGCTGGCCTAATCCCCGGAGCAGACCTCCGATCGCAGGAATCGCAGTTTGTTCGGACTATTCGTAATGCCCGCTGAGGATAAGGATTATGACATCAGAGAATCGTCAAGTGGAGGCGGCTCCACCCGCCGCTGGTGAAACCCACCCATTGCGCCGGTCTTACATACCGGGCTTGCGGTGGTGGATCTGTGGCCTGTTGTTTCTTGCCGCGACCATCAATTACGTCGATCGCAACGCGCTCTCCGTGCTGAAGACCACGCTCGAGCGGCAATTGAACTGGAGCGAAGTCGACTATGGCTGGATCACCTTCGCTTTTGTTACCGCTTATGCCATTTTCCCATCTGTCGCCGGCCGCATTGTCGATGCGGTCGGAGTGAAGCTCGGCTTCGCCGGCGGCTTGATTCTCTGGTCTTTGATGGCGGCAGCCCACGCTCTGGTAAGTTCGGTGTTCGGATTTGCTGGCGCACGTTTCCTGCTGGGAGCGGCTGAGTCAATTAACTTTCCGGCTGCCATAAAGGCCGTTGCACAATGGTTTCCTCAAAAAGAACGCGCTCTTGC
>JBEKYG010000634.1:0-3788 GCA_049511215.1 Acidobacteriota bacterium
CTATATCTATTTCTGGTTTATATCCTGACCCACGAAATGGTCCACCTTGTGCGGTTGAGTACGATTTTGCCGAATGATCGGGAGATCCGCCTGTTCCCCGAAGCGGAAGAGAGCCGCGTCCAAAAGGTGGCCTATCGCATTCTTTCAAATGCACCTGACCGGCGGCTGGGCCCGATTCTATCGAGGTTTTGCCCCGCCGATGCACTAGTCGGCCCCTCCTAATTCTCGAACGGGCTCCTTGCGATGTTTATTGGCGGATTGAATCCGATGCAGCAGGTGTGAGGTCGTTTTCGCCCTGATCCATGTGCAACATCTGCGAAGCCACTTCCAGGCTGCGCGCCAACTCCTCGCCGTTCTCACAGGTCGCATAGCCCAAGTTCAGCTGGATGTAGCGCGCCGTTTCCCCCTGGGCGGATTTCCATTGTTCGAAGGCCTCGCGCAACCTGGTGGCACGCTCGAACACTCGCTCCTCCGGCGTCCCCGGCAGCAGCACCAGGAGCCCGGTGCTCTCGTAAGGCAGGATGAATTTCTTTCCCTCAAGGGTACGGGAGAATGGACTCTGAATGCTCCGGATAACCTCTCCGTCGGCCAACAACCTGCGAGCTGAACCCGCACTCTCGAAATTCAGCAGGACGATCGAAAGGGCCTTCTCGTTCGCCTCGGCGGAAGGCTGCGGTTGGGATTCTTGGGCGATGACCGCGGACGTTGCGCGCTGAGCCGTCAACAACCAGAGGTGGGCAACCGTGGAGGCCAGGATCCTCAGCACCCGCGTGTGATTGCGGGTGAAGAAGTGCTGAAGTGAGTGGCTCAGGACGAGCGCACCCTGCGGCTTATGGTGCACTCTTATCGGAAGGCAAACCAGAGAACGGACCACGCTCGGAAAATCGACCGTGTTAAAGCGAGGCTCGCGATAAACGTCTCCGACCATGAAATATTCGCCGTCTTCATCCGCGAGGTGCGAGACAATCTCCGCGAGTTCGGGACTGCCGAGAAGAGCGGCGTGGGAGTGGCTGAAGAGGACCTTCTGTTGCTCCTTCACCCCCTCCAAATATAGCGGTCCCCCTTCCTGGGCAGGCTGAGCATGGAAAACCAGACTGCAAAATTCCGCCCCCAGGTCCTGAAGGATGCAGTCGACGATCTGCGAACAAATCTCCTGGAAGTTATCCTTCTCTTTGATAGTCTCGACGATCCGGCAGAGGCCGGAGAGAAAGCCCACATTTTCTTCGAGCAGGTTGTTGACTTCGCGGACCGCATTTCGGTAGTTGTTGATGATTCTCTGGTAGAGATTCCGTTCTTCCGCAAAGGGGTCGTTCTCCAGCGGCTCTTCTTCAGCAGCCATCGTCCTCAGCTCGGCGTAACTTCTGGCGTCGTTAATGAGTATGGCTTCAATTCGAGAGCGAATCCTCCCCTCAATATCAAGCTCCATGATAGCCTTCTCTCCTAGCGTCTCATTTGCTGAACTGAAAGAACTCTTCAACATCCGCGCGCTGGTTGCTTGCGAGAACCGAAAGCGTGTCAAATTCCTGCTGGTCCATCTTCAGCAGGAGCTGTAGATTGGACAGGTCGGCGCGGATCTTGCGATCCCCGTCGTAGCCGATGTCGGCCTGTTTAATCAGCATGTCCGCCATGGAGACGGCAGCTACCAACGGAAGCCCGGCGACTCCAGGATCGTGGTGGCAACGTACAGCTGTGGAGAGCTCGATGGGGAGGCGCCACTGCTTTGCTAGCCGTGCGCCCAGGACCGCGTGATTTACACCGTATTGTTCGACCTCGCAAGCGCATATATCAGGGTCAGCCTGGCTTTTTCCCATGGCGAACAGCTTGCTATAGCCGACGACGTCCTTTTTAAAGAAGGCGACTTTCCCAAGATCATGCAGAAGGCCGCAAAGAAACGCAAACTCGCCCTGGGCCCGTGTGCTTCGCCGGATCCAGATCTCCCGGGAGATCAATCCAACTCCGAACGAATGCATCCAGAGCTGGTTGATCAGGTCGGCTTCCTCTCGAAGCCCATTGGTAAAAGACTCGAATATGCTCACGCCAATGGCAAGGCTGCTCACCAGATTGAGCCCCAGGAGTGCGATGGCGTGCGAAATGGTTCTGACTTCGCTTCGAAATGAGTAAAACGCCGAGTTCGACAGCTTGAGAATTCGGACCGAGAGTGATAGGTCGTGAAGGATCAAATCCTCCAGACGGCGCGCCGAGGCTCGGTCATCGTCCACCAATTGAAGGATCTTGGTCAGAACGATCGGGACACTGGGCATCTCAAAGTTTCGGTCCAGCCGTAATGGTGTGGCCTCTCTGAGCGCTTGCATGGATGTTATCTCTCTCGGAATAGGGGGGAATTCCGTCTTCATACACTCTCAGTACCGAAAGCAGGAATGCACCACTCTTGCTTACTACTCTTCGATTCACCTCAGAGAAAGCTTTAGTCTTTCATTCGCAGCGATTCTACGACGCATGAAAAGGTTATGCTCCCTCGGGAGGCGATCATCGGTATCGGGATCGGCATCGCTATCGCAATCGCTATCGGCTTTCGCAGACCGACACGACCGATTGCGATTGCGATAGCGATGCCGATAGCGATACCGACGTTTTTGGCTTTCTGCTTCTATTTTCGGAGTAGTTCCTCATGCGCCGGAGTCGCACCCAAGTGCATGAAAACTACCTCGGCTCTCCAACTTCCTTGAATCAGTTTTTGGTCTGAGGTCTGAGGTCTGAGGTCTGATGATGGGGACACGGTAGCCTGTCACCATTTATACGCGTTACCCTCACAAGTCGCCCGACAGCTTTAAAATCGGTGGTTGTGCGCAGTGCCTGAATTTTGGTCATCACCTCTGCGATGCTCACGGGTTTCAGTTGCGCCGCTAGAAGCAGCGGGCAAAGCAGGCCGGGAACCGCAAGTGATTTAAACAGGTTCATGTACCAACCCTCATTCTTCTGCCGGAGAATTAACCAAATTCCGGGTCGAGCGGCCGTGATTCCGGGCTGACGCCAATCCAGCAAGCTGGACGTCGGGATTATGGGAGGCAAATGCGCCCGTCGCACAAACGAATGCCGCGCTGCGCGCGCCGGGCGATTTCCTCCTCATGAGTCACGACGATCAGGGTCATGTTTCGTTGTGTCCGGATGCTGGAGAGCAGCGTCATTATCTTTCCAGAGTTCTCGCTGTCCAGGTTGCCTGTGGGCTCGTCCGCCAGGAGGATTTCGGGGTCGTTAGCCAGGCTGCGAGCAATAGCCACTCGTTGACGTTCCCCGGCGGAAAGCTCGTTCGGATAGCTGTGCAACCGCTCCCCAAGTCCCACCTCTGCCAGGAGTACTTCCGCCTTTTCCTGGCGCCGACGCATGCCAAGCTTCACCTCAAACATGGGAATCTGGACGTTCTCCAATGCCGTAAGCGTCGAAAGCAGGTGGAATGCTTGAAATACAAAACCGACCCGCTGCGAACGATAGAAGTCGAGGTCCAAGGAATTGGCGAGGCTTTCGTTTCGATAAAGAACATCTCCGCTGCTTGGCTTGTCCAGTCCTCCCAGCAATTGCAGAAGGGTTGACTTTCCGCTCCCACTGGGTCCGCTGATCGCCAGGAACTCTCCGAGAGCCACGCGCAGATTGACCCCTCGCAGCGCCTGGATGCGCCCGCCATCGTAGTTCTTTACCAGTTCCCTGGTTTCCAACAAAAACTCAGTCATGCCGCAACGCTTCAACGGGAGAAAGTCGTCCCGCGTGCCGAGCCGGCACAAAGCCGGCAACCAAACCAATGGCGAGAGCGATGGTCAGGGCTTCAAGAGACT
>JBEKYG010000635.1:0-3781 GCA_049511215.1 Acidobacteriota bacterium
ACTCAGGTGATTGCCGGAAAAACCTTGATGGAGATTGGAATCGGGGTCGGGATCGGTATCGGAATCGAAAGAAAACGGATCACTTTCGATAGCGATTCCGATTCCGATCCCGACCCCGAGAAGAATCAGACTACAGTCCAAACAACGTGAGCAGTTACTTGATTTCTTGGCGTCTTAGCGTCTTGGCGTTTAGTCTTGGTTGCGGCTACGCTGCCTCATGTTCGGTCAGGTCAGCTCACGGCCCTGCGTCTCGGGAATCATAAGAGCCACCAGCCCGGCAAGAAGGAAGGACCCAGCGGTCAAGAGAAATGCGGAACCCAGGCCAAGCCGCGAGCCCAGAGCGCCAATGAGGAAAGGCGCGGCCGCGCTGACCCCTCGTCCAAGGTTGTAAGTCAGGCCCTGGGCACTGGCCCGAACCGCCGTCGGAAAGAGTTCAGCCGTGATCGCGCCGAAGCCGCTGAAATATCCGGTGCCGAAAAAACCGACGAGGGGGCCGATGAAAAGCAGAGCCAGGGGATTGCGTGTCCCGGCATAGAGCGGCACGAGAGCCGCGGCTATAAAAATGTAGCCGACATAGGTCCTCTTGCGCCCAATCCAATCGCTGATGAAGCCGAAAGAGACGTATCCCAACCACGTCCCGACTTGCATGAGGATGATCCACGTCGAGGTGCGCATGATGTCTAACCCGGCGCCCCCGCGCTCGACCGGCAGCGACAGGTAAGGAGGTATCCAGGTGAACAGTCCCCACCACGCAAACATGGTGCCGGCGTTGGCCACTGTGGTTACGATCAGATGCCGCCTGTATTCTCCTCGCCAAAGCGCAACGAGTCCAGCCATCGTAGACTGGCCGCCGGCCTGACGCTTGGATCGCTGCCAGATTTCGGGCTCCGGGACATAGAGGAAGATCCAGAGGGCCACCAGCGCGGGCAGTATGCCCGCAAAGAAAACCGCCCGCCAGCCGAATCGCGGCAGAACAACCCACGTGAGCGCCGCGGCCAGTCCGTAGCCGATAGCCCAGGAGCTTTGCATAACCCCAAATGCCTTGCCGCGATGCCGGGACGGCCAAGTCTCCCCCACAAGCGCCGCGCCGCACGCCCACTCCCCTCCCATGCCGAGACCCAGGAAAACCCGGAAAACGGCGAGTTGAAACACACTCTGGGCCATGCCGCACGCCGCGGTGAAAACGGAGTAGATCAGGATGCTCGTCATCATGGCCCGCGCGCGCCCAAAGCGGTCGGCAAGAATGCCGAAAATAATGCCGCCAAATGCGGAAGCGCCCAGTGTCAGGGAAGCCATCAGCCCAGCTGTTCCCTGCGTCATCCCCAGTTCCCGCATCATGTACGCCAGGACCATGGAGTAGAGCAGGATGTCCATGCTGTCGAGCATCCAGCCGAGAGAGGCGGCCAGCAAAGCGCGTTTTTGGACGGGAGTGGCTTCATTCAACCACATTGGCGGACCCCTCGATTTTGGATTTTGGATTGCGGTTTTTGGATTTCGAGGTTGAAATCACAGATGCTCACTTGGGCAGCAGCGGGCGCAAAACGAACTCCAGCAGCGCTCCAAAGAGGGCCGCGCACGGGATGGTCAGAATCCAGGCCCATACGATATTAGCAGCGATTCCCCAGCGCACCGCCGACCGGCGCCGAGTGGAACCGGCCCCCACAATCGCCCCCGTTATCGTGTGCGTGGTACTGAGCGGTATCCCGAAAAGCGAGAGAAACACGATCGTCACGCCGCCCCCCGTTTCAGCGCAGAAGCCGCCGACCGGCTGCAGCTTGGTCAGCCGCATCCCGAGCGTCTTGACAATGCGCCAGCCGCCCAGGTAAGTGCCAAGAGCAATGGCGGAAAAACACGCGATAATGACCCACGCAGGAGGATGGATTGAATCAGCCCCCGAGGGCGCCGGCAATCGATGGGTCGCAATCAGCAGTGCCCCAATGATTCCAACCGTTTTCTGGGCATCGTTCATCCCGTGGCTGAAGCTGAAAATCGAGGCCGAGACCAGCTGCCCTCTCCGGAATAGTCGATCCACCTTGCGCGGGGACGAATTGCGGCAGAGCCAGTTGATCAGCAGCATCATACCGCGGCCGAGTACCAATCCAACCAGGGGGGCGATCACAATGTACGGCACTACCTTGAGAAACCCCTCCGGCTTGAGGGCAATCAGCCCCGCCTTGGCGACCGCCGCGCCGCCAAATCCACCCACGAGCGCATGGGACGAGCTCGACGGCAACGCGCAATACCAGGTGATGATGTTCCAGATAATCGCACCGAGCAGGCCGAATGCAACCAGATACGGGTCGAGAAACTGCGGCTGCACAATGTCTCGCCCGATCGTGGTGGCGACCCGGTCACTGATGATAAATGCGGCGGAAAAATTACACACCGCGGCCAGAAGAACCGCTGCGCGCGGCGACAATACATGGGTGGAAACCACAGTCGCAATGGAATTGGCCGCGTCGTGAAAACCGTTCAGGAAATCAAACCCCAGTGCAACGACGATGACTGCGGTGACGAGTATCAGCTGGCTATCCATTCAAGTCCCGGCACATAAGTTGACTCATTTTCACCTAACAGACCGGGCGTACTTATAACAGATTGTTGGAATGAGGGAGTAGCGGAAAAAGCACGACCCAGGCAAAGTCGCGCACAGGACGGAAATCGGTTGCAAGGATGAAAAGGCTATGCTCCTTCTTGGAGGCGATCATCGATATCGGTATCGGTATCGGGGTCGGTATCGGTATCGGGGTCGCAATCGCAGTCGCAATCGGCTTTTGCGGACTGGCAAGACCGACTGCGACTGCGATTGCGACTGCGATCCCGATACCGATACCGACGTTTTGGGTTTTCTCCTTCTAAGTCGGAAGCGGTCACCTTTCATCCCCGCCCCTTCTCGAATCTGCCAGGATTGTCCTGGCGAAAATATGCGGCTGCCACCAAACTCGCCCCCAACCTGAATTATACAATCATCTCCAGCCAGCAGAGAATTTGTGGACGAGTAGAATGAAATCCTCTTCGAGTTCTTTGCGCATTTCGTGGCTTCCTTCAAATGTAGCGGCATGGCCGCGCCGCAATCCTAGAAGCGAGACACTCACTTCAACTTAAAGATGACCGTTACCGTCGAGGCAATCGCCACCGGCTCGCCGTTGAGGAGCGTGGGCGAGTACTTCCACTGCTTTACGGCACGAACCGCTTCATGGTCTAGCAGAGGATGCCCCCGAATCACTCTCACATCAGCTACATTCCCTTCCTCGTCCACCGTAACATCGAGCAGCACCACGGCTTCAACGTGCGCGCGCCGCGCCAGATCAGGGTATTCAGGCAGCACTCGCTTGATCAATTTCGCCTCCTGGACCATGCCACCGACCGGCAGAGGTGGTCGCCGCGGCGGAGGCGGCGGAGGCAGCGGGGTCGGAGCCGAGGGGGAAACGAGCAGACCCGGGTTGCCCACACTACCGCTCAGGCCGGTTACCCCCGGGATTCCGATGCTAAGACCTTCCACCCCCGACAAAACGCCAATCACCGGCGGTTCGGCAAGGGGCGGCGGAATTCCCTTCACCGTGCCCGGGTCGAAACCCGCTGGCCAAGGCGCCACGGGCGGGCTCGCAGGCACCACACGCTCAGCAGCCATCGGCCGCGGGGCCGGAGGGGGCGGTGCAGGAGGCACGGAGGGGGCTGCG
Source organism: Acidobacteriota bacterium (assembly GCA_049511215.1). Lineage (GTDB taxonomy): Bacteria > Acidobacteriota > UBA6911 > UBA6911 > UBA6911 > JAFNAG01. The sequence goes on from JBEKYG010000635.1 coordinate 3,681, forward strand.
ATGAGAAACGTCAGCAATTGGTCCCCCGGCAGCACCCGAAAAAACACCAGCGGCAACACCACGATCAGCATGATGATCAGGCCATGGAGGAAGGCGGATAG
>JBEKYG010000636.1:0-3779 GCA_049511215.1 Acidobacteriota bacterium
CGAGGCCCTGGACATCGGCCCCGTCACATTCCCACCAAGAGGGTTGAAGAAGCAAAGGACGATCGGACTCGGCCGCTGCATCGATGCGAAACGTCTGCTGAGGAAGCTCGGGAAGCTATGATCGATTTCCAGATTGTGTGCATGAGTCACAAGAGGGCGGAGAGAATGCCGCACCTCCTAAAGCTGATCCCGACCCTCAAGATATTCGTGGCGGACGGGGAGGCTGATACTTACCTTGCGGCGGGAGTCCCCAAGGATCAACTGCTGACCCATTCGAACCTGGTGGGCTTCGGCAGAATCCGGGGATATATGGACGAACACACCCCGAACGAAGTCATCGTCCACATTGATGACGACCTGCAGGCGATCAATGTCTGGAGTGGATCTGGTTACAACGTCATCCGGGACCACGAGACGATCGACAGGGTAGTCTATGTGACGATCCAGGCGGCAATGGACCTGGGCGTTTCGATCTTCGGATGGGGAAGACGGGGGACCCCGGCCTACTTCACCCAGAATGAGCCGTTCAGCCTGAAAGAGCCGGCGTCCGCGGCCTGCATGGGGCAGATCGGAAGAGGCTTCAAGTGGGGCCCGAATCTCGTTGGGTTTTTAGAGGATGCCTACCTCACGCTACAGGCCCTGCTGAAGGAAAGGATCATTTTCATCGGCACCCGATACTACTGGCACTTCGGGAAGAGTTGGGGGAACAAGGGCGGAGCCGAGGCAGTCAGAAGCTCCCAGGTCAGAATGCGGGATGTCGAGTACATCAAGCAGAAGTGGGGCAGGCATATCGAATGCCAGAAGAAGTCCCGAGGCGAAACGATGTCCTACCGGATTACCGTCAAACGGCGTGTAAGTTACTGAGATAAATTGTGATACGTGTTAGTCCGAACGAAGATCCCCTCTTTCCCTACGCCTCGAAATTAAACCAGGATTGGTTGCACCTTGGAGATCCAAAAGGGTTGATGGTTTGAGAGGGTTTGTCCGATAACGCCACTACTCAGCCATTGAGATGGATTGGCAGCCCTAAGATCATGCGATTAGAACAAGATCGGGTGTTTTTTGCCATGTGCTGCTGCAAGTTCATGAATACTGGGAGTCGATGTTTTTCAGTGCGTCTTCTCTGATAATGTCAATCCTCCGTCATTTACAATCACACCCAGGCGCAAGCTTCTTGAACCAGAATGGCGGTATGACGTATGATCATACTGCGAGGTAGTCATGTCCAAATCTAAAATTGCCATCACCCTGGAAGAAACCATGCTGGACCGGCTGGATGAGTTGGTTAAACAATCCAAGTATCCGAGTCGCAGCCGAGCAATCGAAGAAGCAGTAGAGGAGAAGCTCGCCCGTCTAGAGCGCAACAGACTGGCGCGAGAATGTGCCAAACTCAATCCAGATTTCGAGAAGGCGCTTGCAGAGGAAGGCCTTTCGGAGGACATTTCACGATGGCCCGAATACTGAGGGGGGAGATTCGCTGGGCCGATCTGAATCCGGCACGAGGCAATGAGCAAGAAGGCAACCGCCCTGTGCTCGTCGTAAGTCACGACATCTTCAATGAACGCTCGGGGACAGTAATTGCCGTGGCGCTCACAAGCCAACCACAGCGCGCGGGTTTTCCTCTGACATTGGAACTCCAGTCCAAGAGCCTCCCCAAGAAATCGTGGGTCAAAATCAGCCAGATACGAACTCTGGCTGTCGAGCGGATAGGCTCCCAGCTTGGCAGAGCGACACCGGAAGAAGTAGCCAAGGTAGTGGAAGGACTCATAGAAATCATCGGGACTTAGTTCCGCGTTCCTGAAAAACGTACTTGTCCTCAGCGAAAAATGCGCCAACCGCGCCTTGGGCGATCTGCCAGTCGCCTAAGGGTTTGTGCGCCACAATACATTCGTGTGGATCGCCTTTCCCTTTCGCCGGCCTTTGGGACAGAGAAGGGGCCCAATTTATATAGGCGCACATCAAAACGCCATTGTGAGAGCTGGATCGGAGGATGGACAGCCATTCAAATGCGCTCTTAGCTGCCCTGCCTCCGACGATATACCTCAAGAAGGTAGTACGGCCCGGGTTCGTAGTTGCCGTTGCTGATTTTGATACATGCACCATAGGCCTGCTCGAGGTCATAAAATAAGCAATGGCGGTTCACTTGGAATTCATTGGCTCCACAGTTGCAGGACAAAGGCGAGTGTTCCGGTTGGCGTCCACCCAGGCGGCTGATGGGATCATAGCCCAGGAATTCGAACTCCTCGAGCACGAGCACGAGTTTCACCTCAAGTGGGACTCGCCACGGCTTTGCAGAGCCCCTATCAAACTCTAACGGATATATCTTGTAGGCGTACATTTGATACATGGACGCGTCGCCCTCGATGACACTCTTGGCCGCTATTTCTGAAGCGAAGAAACCGAGTTCATTGTGCTGCCATTTGTCCATCCATCCCTTCGGGCCGCTGCAGATGCATTCGCTCGCACTGCAGATTTCATCAACAAGTGCTGGGCCTGCCCATTCGTTTGGACGCGCCGTCACAGTTTTCGGGAAGTAACCGATGCCGATTGGTTCTGGTATCTCCATCGCTCTCTCCTCGAAATGCCGAGCTATTTTCCGGATCCATTGTAACAAACTTCCCAATTCTCGCGTTACAGGACCATCGCGGGCGTATTACGGCCTAATCGTAGATTGACGATCGCGTAGTTTGGATTGAAAGCTGACGATGCAGCCCCCCGGCGGAAACCTGCCGACCAGGACAATCCCAACGCTGCCACCGGTTTGTTGGACATCGCGCTTCAAAATCCACGCGGATACCCTTCGGCCAACGCGCGTTCCATGATACTGGTGACGAACTCGGTCTTGGCGTCTGCGTAAGCTTGGAGGGCGGAGAAGGTGGCCTCACTGTGCTGCGAAGCTAGCCGACGCTTCAGATTCTCGTACTCGCGAGCCACTTGCAGGTGCTCGCGCAGATAATCCCGAAACGCCAACGTCCGCTTCTCTTCAGCCCCACCCGATTCCACGACATGCACGTGGTAAGTGTGCGGCCACGCTCCCGGCCGATGGAAGAATGGGCAGAACGAATCGTCCGCATGCGGTACATGGACATACCCGAGCAGGACGAGGCCGGAAGAGTAGCTGTTGATGGGTTGAATTGAGCGAACCGAAACCTGGATATCAATGATCGGCTTCGCGGCAAGACCAGGAACCGCTGTTGAGCCATTGTGATCGATCCGGATCGCAATTGAACCCAATGCTGCAGCGATCCGAGCGCGCTCGGCCGAAAATGCCATCGGCCATTTCCGATCATAGGGCACAATGTCAATCATCTGGCTCATTTCTCCTCTTTGCGCGTCCAACTCAAATTATACAAGTCTCGATAAAATCGATACGCTGCCAGTTGGCTCCGGATTAAAACAGGTTATGTCACAATCATCAAAGGCGGAAATTTTGTCTGTGGGGATCCCGCGGTTGGTTAACGGCGAAATCGGAAACTACGACACTCACTCGACCGGAGTCCTCTGCGAGAAGGTAGACCAGCCTGAATTCCTTCACATGGACGCATCGCGTTTTCGGAAACTGATAACAGACAGCCAAAGACGCGCCACCAAGTCGCGAGGTTCATGAATGTAGGCTCCAAGCGGAAATGGCTCTCTTGTAGCCGGCGCTATCCGCCTTGTCGTCTTTGACTTTACTATGCAGAACCTGGGCACGAGAATACGCTCCGGGAGGTGAAAATAATGGAGTGGGATTTACTCACGCAGAACAGTTGTAACGGGCCGGAAGTTATCTCAGCTTT
>JBEKYG010000637.1:0-3766 GCA_049511215.1 Acidobacteriota bacterium
CCCCATTGTTATCACGCCCGAATCTGGTATCGCGGTGTTGGAAAAAATCCTGGCCGGGTAGTACTCCGGGAACATTCATAAGGAGGAACAACAACGACTATGAGCGCTGAAGCGTTGAAGCTGTTTGATCTCTCGGGCAAGGCGGCAGTGGTGACCGGAGCGGCCCGCGGTCTGGGTGGCGCGATTGCCCGGGGATTTGCAAGCGCTGGGGCTAAGGTGATGGCGGCGGATGTTCTCGAGCCCCAAGGACCACTTCCAGACCGGGTCGTCTTTCGCCGGACGGACGTTTCCTCGAAGAGCGAGGTGGACGCACTCGTCGAGGAAACCTGCCGTCGGTTCGGCCGGATTGACATCATGGTGGCCAACGCTGGGATTCCCGGCGGAGCCGCGGCGGAAAAAGAAACCGAAGAAGGCTGGGAGAAGGTGATGGCGGTGAACGCCAAGGGCGTTTTCTTGTGCGATCAAGCGGCTGCACACAAGATGATCCCCCAGGGCGGTGGCACGATCATTAACACCGCCTCCGTTTTGTCCTTTATCGGCCACCCCACTGCGATTGCCTATACATCCAGCAAAGGGGCGGTCCTCCAGATGACTCGCACGCTCTCGATCGAATGGGCTAAATACAAGATCCGCGTCAACGCCATCGCGCCAGGATTCTTTCGCACGCCTCTGAACCAGGGTTTTCTGGATTCGGACGAATTCATGAAACCCATCATCGCCAAAATCCCGCTGGGCAGAATCGCGGAGCCGGAAGAGATCGTAGGAACGGCGATTTATTTGGCTTCGGACGCAAGCCGATTCATGACCGGCTCGTTTATCGTCATCGATGGCGGCGAGTTGGCGTGCGGCGGCTATACCGATCAGACTTTGCCCTTCGTCTACCAGACCGTGTAGTCAAACACGAATCGTTGCAGAGCGAGCGTGGAGGCGAAACACGTATGCTCACCCTGGAGGGGTGCGGGACCCGACTGGCAAGATTCCGAGGAGAACTCGAGAAGCAAGGGATCGACCTCGTCGTACTTTCCAATTATCGGCACATTTACTACCTCTCTGGACATCTCCGCGAAGTTGACCTCCCGCAGTTCCTCGTTGTCACACCAGAGGGGAAAACCGTTCTCGTCACAGACGCGCAGCCAGCGCAGAGCGCCGCGGACGAAGTGGGTATCTATGAGGCTTACTCTGTCGATTGGCCTATCAGTTATGCAGGGATCGCTCAGAAAGCCGCTCAAGTTTTGGAAGGCGTTCTTGCCGGCACGGCGACAACCGTGCGCCGGATCGGGTTGGAGAAAGATCGTCTCGCCTTGCTGTTCGCAGAGGTCATCCTCGGACGTTTTCCCGCCGCCGGACAGGTCGATGTGGGTCCTTTTCTGTACAAATCACGCAAGAGTAAAGACTCCGACGAGGTCAGCCTCATTGCCGGATGCGTGAAGGCCATCGAAGCCGGCTACGCAGTCGCTCGGCAAGCCATTCATCCCGGCGCCACGGAACTTGACGTCTTTAAGGAAATGCATGGAGAGATTGTTCGACACGCGGGCTACAACCTGAGATTCGAAGCCGACTTTGCCTGTGGGGTACGCGCTATTAAGGAAGGTGGGACGCCGCTGCGCCGGGAAATCCTTCCGGGCGATCTGTACATCATCGATATCTACCCGAGCTACCACGGATACCACGGCGACCTCTGCCGGACGTTTGCGGCTACGGAACCAACCGACCTCCAAATGAAGGCCTGGGAGATCTCGCGTAATGCACTCGGCTTGGCCGAGGAGATGATTCGCCCCGGAGTGCGGGCTCGCGACGTTTGGAAGCGGTTGCGCGACTACATTGATTCTTTCGAATTTGTCCGCGGTTCCTTCTGGCATCATGCCGGTCACGGATTGGGGCTTGATCCTCAGGAACCGCCGTGGATTATTCCCGGGAGCGATCATGTCTTTGAAGTTGGCGACGTGCTTGCCGTCGAGCCCGCATGTTATTCGGAGGTCTTGCAAGGAGGAGTTCGTCTGGAGCGGAATTACGTGCTTCAAGAAGGCGGACTCGAAAACCTCTCGCATTTTCCGCTCGGACTCTAGCGCGAGGCCGGCATGATTTGAAAACAGCAGGGGTGGACCCAATGGCTAGGAGCAAAGGCAAACTCAAAATCCTTTATGTGGGAAGTTCGTGGATGACCGCCGTAACACTCAGCTCGGCGAGTAGCTTTGCGTACGACCTGCGAGGAGCTGCGGTTGAGAATACCGCGGAGCCAATTCTCGCCGCGTGGCGCGGGAATCCTCACTACGAGGTCACCTACCTCACGTCCTGGGACGCACTGGCGAAGTTTCCGCAGACGCCCCAAGCCCTGCGGCGTTACAGCGTCGTGATTCTCAACGACACCGATAGCGATTCGTTGGTGCTATATCCAGGAGATCGGCTCCTCCGCACGCCCATGGGGTCGAACCGCCTTAAGTCGATACGAGAATATGTTCGCTGTGGTGGAGCCCTATTAATGGTTGGAGGCTATTTCAGCTTTACCGGACGGCATAATGCTGGAAATTTTCACCGCACTCCGGTGGAAGAGGCGCTGCCCGTGAACTGCTTGGCCGCGGACGACGACCGCGTAGAAGCCCCGGAGGGTGTAACAGTGGAAGTGAAACAACCGGGACACGCCATCATGCAAGGCATTCGCTGGCGACCAAGTCCCATGTTCACAGGTTACAACCTTGTTCAGGCCAAAGAAGGTGCGGAGGTCCTGGCAACTTTCAAGGGGACCGTCGACCCGGCGATAGTAGTTTGGAGCTACGAAAGCGGGCGGAGTATGGCAATCACCACCGGGATTGCTCCTCATTGGGGTTCAAGTTTTTCCCAGTGGAAGTACGCGATGCGCTTCCTGGAGCAGGCACTTGCGTGGCTGACGCGCCGCTCGCGAGCTGAGAATTGTTGAATCTGACGATCAGGTGAGTTTTCCGATGCTAGACCTACCGCATATCCCCTCGAGTGAATATCCGCAGCGGCTGGAGCGCCTCCGGGCTCTGATGTGCGCGAAGGGTTTGCAGGCGGTGGTTCTAGGGACAGGGGCGAACCTGAAGTACTTCAGTGGGTACCCATCTCCCACCCGCAGCGGTTCGCGGCCGTTCTTCTTGCTGCTACCCCTTGATGGCGATCCCATTTTCATTGTCCATTGTGGAAGGAAAGCTGAAGCGCTTAGATTCTCGTGGATTAAGGATGTGCGCGACTATACCCAGCTTTCGCAGGTTCCGGTCAAGCTCATCCGTGGTGCTTTGGGAGAGCGTGGCGCACTGAGAGGCAAGCTGGGAATGGAACTGGGTTTTGAGCAATCCCTTGATGTGCCCTATCTGGAATTTCGTCGCCTCCAAGAAGACTTGCATGAAACTGGGATCGTCGATGCAGGCGACCTGCTTTGGAGGCTGCGTATGATCAAGTCGGAGGCGGAAATTGCTTGCCTGCGTCGAGCCTGCGCGGTTCTGAGTGATGCCTACGTCCAGGTTTTCACAGGCGCTCGCGAAGGCACAACGGAGCGCGAAATCGCAAACCATCTCAGGGCACATTTCGAAATAGAGGGTGCGGGCGATAGCTGGATTCTGATTACGTCCGGCCGTGGCAATTATGATCTGGCAACTAAGTTACCTGAAGCGCGCCCGATCCAGCGCGGCGACATGGTGTGGATTGACGCCGGCTGTGCCGTGGACGGCTATTGGTCGGATTTCTCTCGTGCTGCGGTTGTGGGTAAGCCATCGGCTGAGCAACTCCACGCCCAGGAAACAATCCACCAGAT
>JBEKYG010000638.1:0-3764 GCA_049511215.1 Acidobacteriota bacterium
TATGACGGCGGCAATGTCTTTCCTACATTGGGCGACATCCGGCTTTCCGGACTAAGCCATACAGTTGGAGTCGGATTGAGGGTGAAGACTCCCTTTGGTCCCATACGCATCGACTACGGTTTCAATCTCAACTTGTCCTCGCAGCTCCGATCACTCGGATACAAGCAGGGGCATTTCTTCCTGACCATCGGGCCGCCTTTCTGAGTCCTGAATATGAGAAAGCTCTGCGTGATCACCATCCTGGTCTCCTGTTGGATCGAATGCGTGGCCTTGTCTGGCCAGGAGATCGACCGTTTGCTGGCTGCCGTCAACGGCAAGGTGATTACGGAATTGGATCTGAAGACGGCACGCATGGTCAATGCCGTGCTCGAGTTGGGCAGGAGCGAGGCGACGCAATCCCAAAAGGACGAGTTGGATCGGCTCATCACCCAGGAACTCATCAGTCAGGAAATGGAAAACAATCCGATTTCCCAAGCGGACCAAGCGCAAGTCGATGAGGCGGTCCAGGCCCATCTGGATGATCTTAGGAATGCCTATGCGGAAATCGGAGGACTGCCGGCGCTATTGCGCCAACTCGGCCTGGAGAACGCGGAGGATGCACTTAAAAAGAGGATTCACACACTGGTATTGAGTGAGAAGTTCATCAGCTTGCGCTTCAGCCCGTTCGTGGACGTTTCTGCCGCGGAAGTGGAGGTATACTATCGCGAGAAGCTGGCGCCGGAGCTGAAAGATAAGGGCTTGCCTATCCCTCCTCTGGCCGAAAAGGCGTCAGCCATCGAGGTCCTTTTGAAAGAGGAGAAGAAGAACTCAGCCTGGTTCCAGTGGTTGGAAAGCGTCAGGAGTCATTCGCGTATCGAGCTTTTTGCAAAGACCGCATCCTTATCGGAGAAAAAGCGGCCATGAAATTGAGACCCCGCAACATCATTCCTGTGGCGGCAGGCATGGTCCTGCTCGCCTTCGCCGGCGCTGTAATCACCTATCTGCGCTCGGATCGCTTTCAGGAGCGCGTGCGGGCGGCGTTGATTGCCCGTGTCCAGCAGGCAACCGGTCTCCGCCTGGCGATGGATCAGTTCTCGCTCGACATTTTGCGCGGTAGTTTCTCGGTAACCCGGCTCGAGTTGAGATCCACCAAGGGCTTCGCTCTTGCCGTTGACGAAGTCTCGGGCTCGTTCAGACTGGCTGCCTTGTGGCGGCCCAAGATCGAACTAGGGGAGCTGAATCTGGTCCGGCTCCATATGTCGATTGTGCCGCAACCAGGCGGAGCTCCCTGGAGCTTCGAGTCCGTGATCCGGAGGTCGCTATCCGTTGCCGCCCGTCAGGTCGCAATCCGGGATAGTTGGGTGGAGTACAACAACCGCCGCATTCCATTGGATCTTGTGCTGGATGGGCTGGATTGCAGCATACAGTATCGGCCCGACCCCCAGAGCTACGCGGTGCAATTGGCTTACAAGAACAGTCCACTCTTCTGGCTGGGGAGGAAGTTCGTCTACGATTTGAGCGCACGTCTCAACCTCCTGCCCACTGGCCTGGAGATCGTCGAATTCAAGCTTCGAGAGGACAAGAGCAATTTTAGCGGCAGTGGTAGCCTCGATAATTGGAGCTCTCCCTCATTGCAGGTGCGCGTGGCGGGCACACTCGACGGTGAAGACGCCATCCTTATGACGCCCGATATCAAGGACGCCCGGGGAAAGATCACCGCCATTTTCGACCTTCATGTGAATGCCCACGAGTATCATTTGGCGGGAAAGTTCATGGGAGATACGCTCAGGTATCGGACCTCGGTAACGCACGCGCTCACGGGATGGTTCGATATCAAGAATGACGTGCTCCTGCTTAACGATGTGCGCGGCCGTGTGGGTGATGGCCGCTTCAACCTCGAGGGGGAAATTCAACTCAAAGCATCCAACAAGACGCCGGACCATATCAAAATATCCGCCCAGAAAATCGTGATCCGCGACTGCTCCGGACTCCTGGATCTCCACTCGCTGGCTCTGGAAAATAGCGTCGATGCTGAAGTGATGCTCGTATGGCGCTCGGGACAACAGCCTCTGTCGGCAGAAGGCTCGGTCAATCTATATGGGTTATCGGATGCCGCTCCCGGAGCGGAGACGAGGACCGCCTTAGAGGGAACCACAGAGTTTTATTACCAAAAGGATGCCTGGTACGTGAAAAAGGCGAGCTTGAGATCACCCGGCACGATCCTGGAGGTGACCGACGGTGATTCCAAGCGGGCGAACGTATCTCTGGACACGGATCGGCCTGCCGAGCTCTTTCGTGTCCTTCGCGGTTTTTCCGTTTCGCTGGATGAGATGTTTGCAAGCAAGCCTGATTGGATGCATATATCCGGCCATTATCGTCTTGACGGTGAGATTCATTTGCGCCTGCCGGATTCGGTGGATTACGACGGGGAAGCTCGGGTCAAGGACGGGCGTTGGCGCACTTACGGCATTGACAGCCTGAGCGGAATTGCTTCCTGGAACGGGTCGAGGCTGCTGCTGCACTCGATGATCCTGCACAAAGGGATGCAATCGGCGGAAGGCGAATTCCGGATTGATTCGGCGCAGGGAGATGCTGATCCCGATATGGCCTTCGATGGGAAGCTCAGCCAGATCTCACTGGATTCGCTCGGCGAATATGGGGTCGACCTCAAGTCGCAGATCACAGGCACCTTGAGCGCCCCGCGTTTCAAGGTATCGTACGACCAGGGCAGGATTCAGGGAGAGGGGCGGCTAGAGGTTACCGGGGGCAGCCTGAGCGAGCAGCCGTTTGATTCCCTGAACGCCACCGTCCAGATCAAAGACAAGATACTCGGCATTGCAAACGGTCAAATCAAGCGCGGGGCGGCGGTGGTCAGCGCAGATGGCGAGGTCGACCTGAACACGCGGCAAATGCACTTCCAAACCAGCCTGAAGGAGTTGCCGCTGCCAGACATTCCCGAAGTGAAATCCAGCGGCCTGGCCATCGATGGTCGCGTGACCGCCGCGGCCGAAATTCTTGGAACTCTGGATCGGCCCGAAGTCAAGGGGGGTGTAATTCATGTCGAGGGACTGCATTACGCCGGCTTTGACCTGGGACGGGGTGATGCCACCTTGGAGTTGCACGACAAGATCCTGACAGCAAAATTTGATGTTAAGTCCGACCTCGGAAGCTTTCATTGCGATGATGCCAGGCTTGTGATCGAACCGGGTTACCCGGGCAAGGCAACGCTTGTCTTTAACGACTGGAACGTAAAGAAGATCGTTGCCGACAATGCTTCGGAACTCTTCAATGACTTGAGCACGGCGCTTCGAGGCAAGCTGGTGATCGAAGGGCCGTTTGCCGATTATTCCAAGCTGACCTATCACGATGGAATCATGGATGGCGCCCGGTTCAAGGTCCACGGCTTTGAGTTTCACAATGATGGACCCATACAATTCAGCGGCAACGGCGAGGAGGTGGAGATAAAGAGGGCAATTCTGGTCGGGGAGGGGAGCAATCTGGCATTTGATAAGGGCGGTGTAATTCCATTTGGATCAGATGCCCCTCTTAACCTGCACGTCAGCGGAAGGCTGAATCTCGCCATTATGGATCACCTCAGCTACTTTCGCAAGCTGGGGGTGTCCGGCTCCGCTGCACTTGATGTCACGATCACCGGACCGAGGCGTGCGCCCGAGGTAATTGGCAGGGCTACGCTCGAGGACGCTCGTGTCGGCTATGAGGATCTGCCTTATCAGTTCTCCGCCTTGGTTGGAAATATCATCTTTTCACGTGGCTCGATCAGACTG
>JBEKYG010000639.1:0-3764 GCA_049511215.1 Acidobacteriota bacterium
CTTTCGCCCATCTACAACGGCAAGAACCCGGTGCTCGTAGGGTCGCCACGTGGTGAATTGCGAAAGATACTGCCAGATTTTATCGGAGTTCGTATGGAAGACATGGGGGCCGTATTTGTGCACCAAGATGCCGTGTTCGTTGACATAGTCGTAGGCGTTGCCGCCGATGTGATCACGTTGATCAACGATCAAGACGGTCTGGTTCAACTCGCTGGCGAGGCGTTCTGCCAACGTCGCTCCGGTGGGACCCGCTCCAACAATAAGCCAATCGAACAGCATATCAAAGAACCACACCCCTCCTGGGGCGGGCGCTCAGCGGATCTCGGCGATGGCCAACGGTGATGCACTCTGCCCTTTCACTTACCCGCCTGAGCAATTATACTCCAAGTAGCAGCAGTCCAGTTTTCCCAATCATTTTGGCAAGCCATCGCCATTATGCCAACGGTTGCATCCCGTGCGTGAGTAAGGAAAGAACGCCGACAATATTCCCCCATGGGCGAGCGAATGGATAACTTTATGCATACCGACGCCATTAGTAGTAAATGGAGAAATTATCCGGCACGAAATAAACCCGTGGACAGCCACTGTTAATACCCTCGGAGCCTCATCGGGAATCCCTGTAGACAGGGACAAAGCATCCAGTGGTACTTGGCCGATTTCGGGCGCCGAGAGGTCCTCTGCGGGCTGATGCTGAGAGGCTGTCTCAAAACTCGGAGTATGGAAGGCGGAGTGCTTAGCAAATCGGCATGAGCCAAGAGATTCGAGCCAACTACGATCAGCTTGATTTGCTGCCGCAGTGCCTGGAGGACTGGGTGCCGAGGGATTATCCGGCGCGATTCATTCGCGAGTTCGTGGACGCCCTGAATTTGGCGGAGTTGGGTTTTGCGCAGCGGGAGAGCGAGGAAGGCCGGCCCCCCTACGCGGTGGAGTTGCTCTTGAAGGTGGGGGTCTATGGGTACCTGAGCCGCATCCACAGCACGCGGGAGTTGGAGAAGGCGTGTCGCGAAAATCTGGGACTGCTGTGGCTGGCGGGGCGGAACGATCCGGATCACAACACCCTGTGGCGCTTCTGGCGGGACAACCTGCTCGCCTTGCGGGAAGTCTTTCGGCAAGTGGTGCAGGTGGCGAGAAAGAACCAACTCGTGGGGTTGATCTGCCACGCCGTGGATGGGACGAAGATCCGGGCGGCGTGCTCGCGGCGGACGATGGAACACGCCAAGGAGCTGAAGGAAGAACTCGAGAAGGTGGAAGCCTCGATCCGGGAGATGGAGCGAGCCGTGGAAGAAGCCGAAGCCCAGGAGGAGGGCGAGTACCGGCTCCCGGAGGCCTTCGAGGAGAGGCAGCAGTTGCGCGAGGAGATTCGGAGTTCGCTGGCGAGGATGAAAGCGGAGGGTCGGGAGCATCTGCACCCGCAGGAACCGGAAGCGCGGATGATGAAGTGCGAAGGGCGCCAGGAGCCCGCCTACAACGCGCAGGCGGTGGTCGATGCGCAGCGCCATCTGATTGTGGCGGAAGCGGTGGTGAACGAGGAGAACGATGCGCATCAACTGACGGCGATGATCGGGAAAGCGCAGCAGAACTTGGGAGACGTGGCGAAGCAAACGCTGGCAGACGGCAGCTACGGGTCCGCGGGGGAATTGGGCAAGGCGGAAGAGAAAGGCTACGGCGTGGTGGTGAGTTTGAAAGATCCCCCCAGCGTGGGGGAGTTTCACACTTCACGGTTTGCGTATGACCGGAGCGCGATCAGGTGGTGTGTCCACGGGGAGAGATGCTGAGTTTGCAGGGAATCCGTCGGCACCAGAAGAGACCCTTTCCCCTGTGGGTGTATCGGTGCCAGAACTTTCGCGACTGCCCGGTGCGGGAAGCGTGCAGCCGGGACCGGCATGGACGCCTCATCGAGATCGGGCCGTACCACGGCGCGGTGGAAAGGCAACGGAAGAAGCAGGCGGATGCGGAGAAACGCCAGTTGCTCAAGAAGCGGAAAGGGATGGTGGAGCCGGTGTTCGGGACGATCAAGCAAGGGATGGGATTCCGGCGATATACGGTGCGCGGGATGGAAAAAGTGAAAACCCAGTGGTCGTTAGTCTGCGCAGCCTTCAATTTGCGGAAGCTGCATGCTCTCTGGATCAAGGGGAAGTTGCAGTTGCGCGGGCCAGCGCGGACACCTCCGGCAGGCGGCTCACCTGCAGCCACGGGGCAACAGGCATCCACGCACGTGAAATGTCTGCCATTTGCTTTTCAAGCCCTTTCACCGTCCCCAGGTTTCGCGTTTTGAGACGGCCTCCTGATCGGCGCATTCCTCGACATTTTTCGAATTACTTCGATTCTCTTTATCGACATTAAGGGCTAATGCTTTGACTGGGTCGTCGCAACGTCCGAATGTCTTGCTGCGCGAGCCCCGAAGATGGCCTACGCGATGCACTTTGGTCGCTGTGGCGGTGTTCCTCTACCTTCAACTGTTTATTCTGCCGGCTACTCCGATTCAGCACGCGGGAGACCAGGCCGTCTTCCTCGTCGGAGCAACGAGGATGCTGGAAGGTCAGGTCATCTACAGGGATTTCTTCCGGTTCGTCCTTCCCGGTACAGAATGCATTTATTTCCTTCTCTTCAAGCTATTCGGGGTGCGTGCGTGGATTCCAGAGGGAGTCCTGATTTTCCTCGGTTTGGGTTTGGTTTGGGTAAGCGTGGTGATTTCCAGAAGGCTTGTCAGCGGAGCTTCAGTTTTCTTGCACCGGCCTCCTCTTTCTGGTTATTCCATTCCGAAACGAGCTCGACGGAACCCATCACTGGTACAGCACGCTGGCGGTGATGGCGGCCCTGGCGGTTCTGATCGAAGAGAGGAGCCCGAGACGCCTGGTCCTTGCCGGCGCTCTTTGTGGGCTGAGCGCCTGGTTCAATCAGTCGCGGGGACCGGCGGGCCTCATGGGTTTTGCCATTTACCTGCTTTGGGAGAGTTACCAGGCCAAACGAACTTGGCGGTCGCTGCTGGGCCAACAGGCTCTGTTATGCGGGAGCTTCGTCGGCACGCTCGTGGGATTGAGCAGTTATTTCGTCTGGAAGGCTGGCCTTGAACGGTTCCTGTATTGCTCGGTAGTTTTTGTGATGAAATATCTTCCTTTGAGTTACGGAAACGGGTGGAACGCTTACGGAGCAGACATGCCTTCGTTTGATCATTGGTACAGTGCGACAGCCCCTGGGACCTGGCTATCTATTCATCTTCTCGTCCCCTTGGTCTATCTTTTGTTCTTCTTCCGTGCGTGGCGGGAAAGAGTGAGACATCCCAAGGAACCTTGGGACCGGCTGATGCTCGTCAGTGTCGTGGGGCTGTTCTTGTTCCTCGGGGTTGCGCCGGCAGCCACGCAGGAACGACTAACTACAGTTTCTCTGCCGGCCTTAATCCTCCTTGTCTGGTTCGCCAAATGGTCCGGGAAGTTAGAGCGCGTGGTTTTGCTATTGTTGTGGGTGCTGGCACTGGGTCTGGTGGCCATGGAGACCCGCAGCACTCAGACTCATTCGTATGAGACTTTGGATCTTCCTGCGGGCCGAATTGCCTTTTTCCATCCAAGTGACGTCGAAGTCTTCCGGTGGTTTCTTGCCCACGCCAGGCCCTCTGATTTTCTGTTCGGGGATCATCCAGGCACGAATTTTGGACTCCGCCTTCGGAATCCGGCACAAGTTGATTTTGATTGGGTGACAGAGACGGATTACACGCGTCCGGAACAAGTCCAGAACGTGGTGGAGACGCTAGAAGCAAAGCAGGTGCG
>JBEKYG010000640.1:0-3761 GCA_049511215.1 Acidobacteriota bacterium
TTCGAGATAGTCATTGTGCGCGTGGTCTTGGAGTCCTGCAAAACGCCGATTCTCAGTCTCCGGGGAGAGCCGCAAGTAGGCTGTTTCCCATTCGGCAAAACGCAGAGGAAACGCCCCCGGACCGTAGCCGGCAAACGGAACTTCCGCAATATGTTTCGCGGCCACCTTCCAGATGTAAAGACGGCCGGCTATGGTTTTGTTCAGTGGCCGGGCTGGAGAGAACACGAGCAGAGCCGCTGTAATCAGCAGGCCAATCCAGAGGAATCGCATCCAGGATCTGTTCCCGCAAAAAAAAAGCCACGCTCCTGCCGCCAAAATGGCCAGGATTGGCGCGCGTGAGCCCGTGGCGACAATTGCGCCTGCCTGAACCAGAGCGGCCAATGCGCACAAGCGGGCGCTCGTCGAGCCGACCAGGCCGGCATTTGCGGCGCAGACGCATGTGAGCGGCAGAAGACACACCAGGAAGGAAGCCACGAAATTCGGATTCCCCAGGGTGGAAAAAACCAGAATCCTCGAACTCCCTTGAATAGAGCCGGCCAGACCGAACAGCCTGAACGGATCGACGTGCAGGTACTGGAGAATCGCCACGGATGCAACCACGGACCCACTCACAACAAGCGCCAGGACGAATTTTTGTGGTTTCGGAGCGATCCAAAAAAGAAGCAGGAAGTTGGCACAAGGCAGCAGAGCGTCTGCTAATGCCCGGAGGGAGACCTCAGTACCCAATGCCGCGGAAAGTGACAGGGCGGTGATCCACAAGGCCAGCGCCATTGTTACGCGTCCAGGAAGGCGCCGCTGCCGATAGAGCCTGCTCGCGCCGGCGCCGGCAAACCCCAAAAGAACCCACACGAAAAGTAGCCATTGTTTGGCGCTTGAAAACGGAGATTCAGCCGACGGCCAGAAGACCAGCGGCATCAGGAAGGCCACACCAATGGCTCCTGCTTCCAGGGCTGCTACAATTCTTCTATATTTGGCCGAAGTTGCAGCCTCGGGACACAAGGGAATCTTGTCCCTGGCTGCAGTGGCGCACTTCTTCATGCTCGCCATCCGAGTGGAGCGTCCTAGTTCGGGTTATCGTAATCCAAATCCTTTGCCGGGCGGAAAGGATTTTGGCAAAAACCATCAGAACTCCGTTATTAGAGCGCGAAAAACAAAAGATTAACGCAGAGGTCGCAGAGGCTCATGCAGAGGACGCTGAGAATTTCCTTGTTTCAGGATGTCTTTCGATCCGCTCTCTGCGGCCTCTGCGTTAAGCTTTTGCTTTTGATTGCGGCCATGCTGCCTCGTGTTCTTCGTGGCTGCTTTTTTGCAGTGTCTGAGTCGCCGAGTCTCGTCGGCCGCGTTGACATCGAACTATGCTTTCTATAGCATGGCCGCCGAGTTGGGCGGCCGTATTTCGAACAGGGCGGACCGCGTGCGAACCCGATTCCAATCGAGTGCCGATCCGGCTGCGATCAGGCAGGGCTCCTGGGACTTTCTCCGCGTGCCCGAGGCTCGCGGAAAACAGTCTCCGCCGGATCGTGATTTGATGCTGCCGGCATGGAGGCCGGCGCTCCTGTGAGGGGAGAACTCATGGCACAAGCTGTCAAAACCGAGACCAGCGCAACGATTCAGCCGTTTCCAAGCTCGTTCTGGACTGCCAACGTCACCGAATTGTTCGAACGCGCCGCATATTATTCGATGGCGAGCTTCGTAGTCATTTATCTGGGCCAGCTCGGATTTGGAGAATCCTGGCCGTCCTTCCTGAATTCAACCGTGCTCTGGGGACTGGTCTACTTCCTGCCAATCCTGTCCGGCACCATCGCGGACCAGATCGGGTTCCGCCGCGCTCTCCTCATTGCGTTCGTGCTGCTTTCGATGGGCTACCTGCTGATGGGGTATCCGGTCTGGTTTGGCGGCAGCAAGCTGGCTCCGACGATCGCCAAGGAGGTCACAGCAAGCACTCGCGACGTGGTTGCCATCGTGTCCGCGATCCTGTTGATCGGCATCGGCGGCTCTGTGGTCAAGCCGTGTATCTCGGGCACGGTGCAGAAGACTTCCGGGACCAGGGCCACGCTTGGCTTTGCAATCTTCTACATGGTCATCAACATCGGCTCCCTGTTCGGGCGCGGCACGGCGTTTGTCGTGCGTTCGGGCTCGAGCGTCCAGACCGTGTTGATGGTAGTGGCGGTGTGCGCCTTGGCGGCGGCTGGTCTGGTGACGCTCGTCTACTGGACAACCAAGGCAGACAAGGCGAAAACGAACGCCTGGGTGCCTACGATCGGCTTTCTGCTGATCGTCGTCGCGGCGGCATGGGTCGTCGCCAGGATTTTCGGCGCGCGCGTCGGGGAGCGTACCGGCGTTGATCCGGCCCAGCTGTCCTACATTTTTGCCGTTGCCGCTGTTGCGGCGGCTGTGGCGTTCCTCGTCGTCCTGCTTGCCTATCGCGAGCCGGCGGCACCTGCGGGGGCTCCGGTCAAACCGAGGCGTTCGGTGGGACGCATCCTGGGCGATATGGTGCTGGTCCTGGGCAGCCTCCGCTTCGCGCTGTTCCTCGTCGTGATGGCGGGGTTCTTCTTCATTTATAACCAGGTCTATAATGTGCTTCCGCTCTACGCGAAGCGGGTCGTCGAGACCAACCCTGCGATGGATCTCTACACCGCGGCCAATCCCTTCACGATCGTCTGCTTTCAGCTGCTGATCTCACGCGCCTTCGGTAAAATGAAACCCATCCGTTCGATGGTCATCGGCACGGTGATCGTCAGCCTGGCGATGCTCATCAATCTGGGGCCGCTTTACAACACCGGCGGCATTCGCGCCATCGCCGCCAACTGGCTGCCGATCGCATCGGTGTTCATCATCATGACGGTCGCGCTGATCGCGCTGGGCGAGTTGTTCACCTCGGCGCGCATGTACGAGTACATCGGTGCGCTCGCGCCCAAAGGGCAGGAGGGATTGTTTCTCGGTTACGCCAACCTGCCGCTTGCGCTCGGTTCCATGGTCGGCGGCCCGGTCGGCGCCTTCATTTTCAATGAGATCATGGCGAAGGGCCACACGACGCGACCGAACGGCCTGCTCGAGCTTGACCGGACACAAAACATGTTCGGGTGGTTGATCCTGATGGCCATCGGCCTGATTTCAGCAGCGGCGCTGTGGCAATTCAACCGGTGGGTCGAACGTTCCGAGCCGCGGCCACGGAAGGGTGTCGACCTGGTCCAGCCACAATCCATTATGCAGGCGGCGCCCCCTGCAACTTTGGCGGTTGTTGGAGGCCTCAGTCTCGGATTGGCCGCGTGGTCGCTCGTTGCTGCCGCGCTGCTCGCATGGGACACTCTTTCTCGCTTCAGCACACTCTCCAATCGCGACGCGATCTCGGGATGTTTCATCGCTTGCGGCCTGATCGGCTGGACCGCGCTGGAGGCGAGCGTTGGGTTCCAGATGTTGAGAAGGAGAAGTTGGGCGCGCGGCGTATTCATCGTAGCCTTCCCCACGTTGTGGGCCCTATCGGCTTCGTGGTTTAGTTCCGCCGCCTTGACGGCCAGCGCGGCATCCTGGCTGATTGGGCTGGCATTCTTGACCAGACCCTCGGCGATCGCGTTCTTCGGCGAAGACTAAGCAAGGGCTTCGCCCTTGATATCGCGCCAAAAAGCGGCGGGATATGGAATCCAGAAGCCAGGAGCCAGAAGGGATCGGCGAAGTGCTTGTGCTCGCCTGCCGCTTTGAGCTCGGCATGGAGCTTCTGGCTTCTTGCTTCCGGCTCCTGGCTTCTAACGAGAACAAAA
>JBEKYG010000641.1:0-3756 GCA_049511215.1 Acidobacteriota bacterium
GTAATCTCTTTCACTTCGACCACAATGCGCGCGCTTCCGCATTCGATCACATAGTCTGGGGTTGGGGTCTGGCCCTCAGGGACGCGCAGACAGCGAATGCCCCTACGCGCACAGAATTCCTCAAAGACCTGCTCCGAAATTGTCTTCTGCATCGTTCAGAGCCCTAACGCTATGCCGTTGAGCTGCGGCGGGCAAGCGAAACGCTCCACACAGCATTCCGGCTCGTCACGCCGTCAGTTCCGACGGCTGTGTTAGACCGGCTATAGGCCCCTCTCGTCGAGCCAGATGAGTATTTCGGCATACCCGGTCTTTGCATCTGTGGCAGCCTTCCGCGCGAACACGCGTGCGTCCGCAGAACTGGCTTTGGAGGGCCAGGGGACTGGTTTGACGAGCAGGTCGAGGCAACCGCGGCGGAGATGCGCCCACGAACGATTCCGCTCATGCCGGACCGATATTAGCGCGCGCCCGATGTTGTCGTCGCCATCCGTTGCGACCTGTTCCTCAATTGATGCGTGGCCACCTTTGCTTAGCGCAATGGGCGGTCGGCCGTCACGCACGGGATGATGCAACTCCGCGTCAGGCCCGAGCGGTTCTCCTGTGACCAGGCACGTTTTTACCGCCTCACGACAGAGCTGGCGTGCGACGCCACCAATGAGGTAGCGGTCAGTTGCCCCTTGTTCCGCAGCCACCCACTGCTTGAGCGCGTTGAGTGCGAGGCAAAACGTGCGAAACCCGTCTGGAAGAAGCGCCGCCATTGCTGAAGGAAGTGTGTTGTCATCGAGGAATTGGCGAACCGATCCTTCCGACTTCGCCAGCTTGCCAGACTCCTCGATCAGCACCTCGCCCACACGATCGAGGATCTCCGCGAACGCTTCCCGGGGCACTTTGCGATTGAGCGCATGGGGATCGGCTGCGGCAAGCTCCCGGTAGTACTCTGCGTATTCTGTCAATAAGGCAAGCTTCTGTGTCTTGGTGAGACGAACCGGGTTTGTTGGGCGCTGATATCCCATTGACGATTTTCTCGGTTTGACGGTTTGTCACTCAGCCGCCGCGCCTTTCGGCGGTCGGCCGCAGTCGGATTTAGTCCAACTTGTGAGGAGGCTGACCGCCTTCGCAATCTGGCAACAGAGCGGCGATCGCGGTCGTGAGGGTCGCCTCGCGCTGAATATAGATCGGGATATGTTTGCTTTCAACACCTTTTGGGCGTTTGAATTGTGCTTGATCCTGGCCGCTCAAGTTCGGACAAATAAGGCGTCCATGAGGGAAAGGGCCACCCGCGCGACCCCCGTGCACCGGGGCAAGAAGGCTGCACCAGGTGACCCTTCGAGTAGGACCGGAAAGGAGACGGTCCTACGTTGCGCCGACGCCTTTTTGTGCCGGGCCGTTCTGTGTAGTCGGATCCAGCGGAGCAAAGTCAATACGCTCCGATTCTATGTCCAGGCGCTCCTGATCTGCGTCGATTCCAGGACGTGTCAATTCGCCCAGTTCCAGGTTGTAGTACAACGTCTTCCAGGACATCCCGCCCGCCTGCCAGCTGAGAGTCAGCTTTGCGCATTCTTCGGGCGTCATCCGGGCGTTGTCGAAGTCCTTGTTTAACTGGACGCTGACTTGCGATTCGCCCGCTCGCATCCAGACGGCATGCCATTGCAGAGCCGTGGTCAGGTTTTGACTTGCGACATCGGCCATGTCCGCCAGGATGGACTGCTCGCCGGCAGTTCTCATCCGGATAGTTTCGGCGGCTTCGACTGCAGCCTTCTGAGTTTCCAGGAGTCGGCCACCCAGGGCAGCCATTTTCTTCTCTTTCTCATCAGCCGCCCGCTCCAACGCCCCCAGGCCCTGGCCGGTAAACTCGAGCATGCCGGCCTTGGCGTTGCAGTCCGTGGCAACCCAGGCTACCGTCGATCCGATCGTCAGATCCCTGGTGACATCGAAGCCGGCAACCCAGGGGGTCGGCAGTGCCGTGTAATGCCTGCCGTGCTCCAGGTCTGCCATCGTCCTGTAGTGGGACAGGTTCATGTCCACCAAGTCCAGCAACGGCGGCTTGCCTGATTCTGGGTCGAATACGAACGGGATGAAGTCGAGGGGCTCGCCTACAATCTGAGGCGCCGGGCTGCTGAAGATGTACCAGGAATCCTGCTCGCTTTCCTTCGTCTCAGCCTTCCTCCAGATGTTGACGGCGTACTTTCCTGGCGCGTCAAGGTAGAGAACGCGATACTGTTCGACCTGCAGTCTGGCGAACTCATCCACCGGATCCGGTTCGATGACGGTCTCGTGAAGCACGACCATCGACAGCGTTACCTTGCCGTTGATCCGCCGTGTGTGCCAATTGGTGATGTCTTCGGCACGGTAACGAGCCCAGTACGGCCTCGGAGGTTCGGTCGCTGCGATCTGGTTCTCATCAGCCTCCGGCATGTCCACCAGGATTCCGCATCTTCCAGTTGTCAGCAACTCCTTCAGGTACTTCCGGGAGAACTGCGCCAGGCTTTCGCCCATCAGGGTCACATCGTCGAGATGCTCTTCGATCGCACTGGGCGCCACAACCTTCGGCGGCTTGCGGAATACGGACCCGACCAAGCCTTGAATGGTCCGATCGCTTGCCCCATAGAAGGGAGCCCTCTCGCGGTAGGAATCGTAGCCATCATCATCCTGGCCGCCGAGCTTCGGCAGGTAGGCTTCCTTGGCGGCCTTGACAGCATCGGTTCCATTGACGACATCCCGGCATCTGCTCCAAAAGTCGCGATTCTCATCATAGTTTGCGTGATTGTCCGTAACCGGCATCGAGGGCCTCCTCCGCCTTCCTGAGCACCTGGCGATGAATGATCGCCACCTTCGGGATGTGGAGACGATCATTGAACGTCTCGCCCGCTTCGCTTCCCACCAGTGCGAGCTGCAATTCGTCTTCGTCGATCACATAGCCGACCGACCGGCACAGCATCG
The DNA here is from genome assembly GCA_049511215.1 of Acidobacteriota bacterium. Classification (GTDB taxonomy): domain Bacteria; phylum Acidobacteriota; class UBA6911; order UBA6911; family UBA6911; genus JAFNAG01. The sequence goes on from JBEKYG010000641.1 coordinate 2,938, forward strand.
ACTCGTCCATCAGCGCTGGTCCCATTTCCTTCGGGCGCCAGCCATCCCAGCCGGACGAGTCGATCCAGAAAACCTGTTCGATGTCATACGAGTCGAACTGCCCTTTGTTGATTGCGGCCTGGAGTTTGGATCGCCTCGCCATTAGAACCCCTTGAGTTTGACCACCTTCACCTCACGCCGGACTTCCTGCACGCGGTAACGGCAAACGTCGCCCGGATGATCTTCAGCGGTCGTGTCAACGTCATCTGGATTCCGTTCATCACGTGGAAGAACAGGAAATGTCCGAATAAATTGCCGGCAGGTATTGAACACGAACATCCCGGCCTCCTCCATCGGAGATTGCCGGGACGCTCTCAGCATCTTGCGGACGTTCTTCCATCCTGTCACCCGGCTCGACTTGTCGGGTTTCGTCCATCTGACACCGACGCGAGCCATCTCGTCTTCGATCGTGACGCCGTTTCTCTTCGTGTCCGGCAAATCCGCCGGACCAGGGCGAATCGTTGTCCCAGGCTCCAGGATCGTGCCCCTTAGATTGGCCTCAATCTGGAGAATCTGACGCGCGATCTGCACGTCATCCATCCTCAAGCCTTCGTTCGGCTTCCCATTCCAGCCATACCATTCGGCGACTTGAAACAGGGTTCTCGGTGGATAACTTTTCCCGCCCGGCAGGGAAGTGCCGTCACTCTCAGCCCACCACTGGACGCTGAACGGCTGCGAGCTGCCCCAGTCAAAGCAACGGTCGACTCGCCAACTCGGCGGCACCATGAACGGCTCGACGACATGAACCTGCTGTCTCCACAGATCATCGAACATGCCGCC
>JBEKYG010000642.1:0-3755 GCA_049511215.1 Acidobacteriota bacterium
CGCGTGGGCAAAATCGACGAACCGGTCGAGCGCCTTGCCGAACTGGGCATTTTGGTGGACCGCGATGACGAAGGCTACATGCTGCAGATTTTCACCCGGCCCGTCGAGGATCGCCCCACGCTTTTTTTCGAGGTCATCCAACGGAAGGGGAGCCGCAGCTTCGGCAAGGGCAATTTTAAAGCGCTTTTCGCGGCCATTGAACGGGAGCAAGCGTTGCGGGGAAACTTGTAGTAATCAGTTCATAAATAGGTGGACATTTGATCCAAAAATGAGGACCTAGACGGAGGTTGTGTTCGCTTTGGGCGGCGATCATTGGTATCGGTATCGGGGTCGCGATCGCTATCGCAGTCGCTATCGGCTTTCGAAGATCCATACAACCGATTGCGACTGCGATAGCGATTGCGACTGCGATACCGATACCGGCGGATAGAGTGTTTTCCTCTCTTTTTGCCGCCGCCAAATGTCAAGCTACTTATGAACTGATTGATAGGTGTTTTGAAATCAACCGTGAAGACCTCCAAAACCATAAAGGACTTGACGCAGCCTCTTCAAAGTCCCGGTGGTCGTAGAGGTTTTGGAGGGTGATATGTACGTTTTCAAAAAAGGGAAGGTGGCAGATCAGGCCCACGTCGCATTACCCGAAGGCACGTTTGAAGAAGAGCACGGACGCCGCGGTTTCTTCGGAAAAACTGCGCACCTTTATCACACACATCCCCCCACCGGATGGATCCGCATCAGCGGGAAACTCAGGCCGCATTGCTTCGATTGCAATAAGCTCCAGCCCACCGATGGACACGATCCCAATGGCGGCCCCATCACCTTTCTGGGCAACAAAGACGTGCGGATATCAGTCTCCCGCCGCTCGGCGCCGATGCCATTCTATTATCGCAACGCCGACGGCGACGAAATCATCTTCGTGCACCAGGGACAAGGGATGATCGAGACGGATTTCGGGCCTTTAAGCTACGAAAAAGGTGATTACATTATCGTGCCCAAGGCCGTGACCTATCGTATTCTGCCCGAACTTGCGGAAAACTTCTTTCTGATCATCCAGTCCCGCGCTGAGATCGAGCAGCCGAACCGCGGCCTGGTCGGCCAACACGCCCTATACGATCCGGCAGTGATCGTGACTCCGGAGCCGGCTCCGGCCCCTGAACCGAATCGTGAGTGGGAAATCCGCATCAAGGTGGACGATGATCTCTCCTCGGTAGTCTATCCCTTCAATCCTCTAGACGTCGTCGGTTGGAAAGGAGATCTCACGGTTTGGAAGATCAACATGAAGGATATCTGCCCGATCATGAGCCCTCGAGTGCACTTGCCTCCCAGCGCCCACACCACGCTGGTGACGGAGGGCGCCGTGATCTGCAGCTTTGTTCCCCGTCCTCTCGAGGATGCTCCGGCAGCCGTGCGGGTGCCGTTCTTCCACCGGAACTCGGATTACGATGAGTTCATCTTCTACCATGATGGTGATTTCTTCAGCAAAGACAACATGCGTCCGGGCATGGCGACGCTGCACCCTCGGGGAATGCATCACGGTCCCCACCCGATGGCGCTTCGAAACCAGCATCTCAAGACTCGCACCGACGAGTACGCTGTGATGCTCGATGCGATGTCGCGGCTGGAAATCTCGCCGGCTGCCGAGGGCGTGGAGTGGGAGGACTACTGGAAAAGCTGGATGGAAAAATAGTGACGGACGAATAACCCGCCAAGAAGCTGTGAAAAATTCGATCTTCACCCTTTACCACAAAGACTCGAAGACTCTAAGACTCAAAAGAGGTTTCAAAACATAGGATTTCTTCGAGCCTTAGAGTCTTCGAGACTTTGTGTTGGTCCGATGTATCCCTGTAGTCTCCCTTTGCCCCTAAAGTTGGCGAGCGCAGCGAGCTAATTTCTAGTCTCTTCTGAGCGATGCACGAAATATAGCCGCGCGCAATTGTCGCCGGGAATGAGGTAGAGTCCCACCAGCCGAAAGACCAGCGGGTTATCAACGACTATTTGATTCAGCGCTCCGCTCCGGTGGGTCGTCCAAGCGATGCCCTGATCACGTTCGGTCACAACCACATAATTATAGCCATCGAAGGCCCGGATTCCATTTGGCTTGGTCTTGAGTTGGTCGACATGCACGGGCAACCCTCGCAACCTGGCCATCAAACCGAAAGTGGTGGAATTGAAGAATGGCAGGTCGGGAATAAGTGCCAGCGTAGGGCCCACTCTTTTGCTTCGAGAATGCTCAGCCACATCGCGCAGGATCGCCGCCAGCTTCCAATCCTCAGCCCGCGGGGGCCCACAAATGTGGAAAAAGTTCTGTAAATAGAGGTTCCAATCCCAGCGCACGCTTCCGCTGTAACCGGGAGCCAGCACGACTGCCTCCGGAAGCCAGCGCACTCCAAAGTTGGCGGCATACGCCTGAAAACCGAGAACGAAAACAAGGCTGACCTTGAGCACACGGGCCCACCAGGCGCTGCTCCATGATTGCAGCCAGGCTCCGGCTATGATGGCCAGCAGGCCCAACAAAGGCATCGTGAAGCGGGCATCCTTGGTGCGCAAAAGAGTCATTACCAACCACCCCCCGCACACAGCCGCGAGGAGGAACCCCCCGTCACGCAACAGCCTCCGCCTCCATACAAACACGCACGAGAGTACCACCACCAGGAAGAGAATGCCGAAAAGCTGATACCCCTCAAGGAGGCGCAGATAATAAATGAATGATTGGAATGAAAACACCGGCGGCTCACCCTCGAGCGCTCCGATCTTCAGGTTCTCCGGAAGGTAGCGCACCAGGTTTGGAATGTTTGCGAGATACCAGACTCCGGCAATCACACCTGCGACCAGAAGCGAATCCACAAAGTGGATCACGCGTCCTGGCTCGCGCCAGATTCGGGATCTTATGCAGACATAGAGCACTGGGAAGAAAAGAAAGCCGGCGAAAAACCATTTGGTGAGCAGCCCAAGGGCGCATATCAGTCCGAAAAAGATGCTCCAGCGATGAGAATGGAATCTGTCCGTCTTGCGGAGTGCTACCAAACCGGCAGCCACCCAGGCGGAGAGCCAATAATCGAGCACGGTCTCGCGGGACATCCAAATCAGATACGGCGTCAGTACCGTGAGCAGGCACGCCCAGCGCGCGGCTCGGGCTCCGGCAAGGTTCACGCCCAGCACGTAAATCGACCCAATGAGCAGCACGCTGGCTGGAATGTTCGCCAGAACAGCGATGTGCGGATCGGGATAAAAAACGAGGTAACAAAACGCAATCATCAGATGCACGAGTGGTGGATAGTTCCCCGATCGCGACATCAGAGGAAGCGCTTCGGCCGATCCCGGCCCAGTCGGCAGATAGTTGAGGGCATAGGACTGGTGCAGCGCCATGTCCCAAACCGGAGGGCGCGTATCCAGCCGCAGCCAGATAAAATTCACTCCCCAGAGCACGGTAACTGCCAAGAGGACTGTGACCAATCCACCTCTCTCCTTGCTCATCCGCCTCCCTTCAGCGTAGCTCCCCTCTTGCGCACCGCACACAACTCAATCCACGCTCGCGGAATATCCGTCTTGCATAACCGTTGAGCCCCTTCAAAAGCAGCCACGGATTCCACGGATTTCACGAATTCATATGCATGTGGCATGCGCCTATCGAGGCGCACCAAATGATGCCGGCGTCTTCGCCTGCATCCTGGAGGCGGCAAGAAACATCGCCTTTTGGTAGTGCCTTCATAAAATCCGTGAAATCCGTGAAATCCGTGGCAGCTTTTTGCTTTTAA
>JBEKYG010000643.1:0-3749 GCA_049511215.1 Acidobacteriota bacterium
GCATTGAACTGACATGCGCCTTACTCCCGGGAGATAAAGAAGTGTGTCTCGAACTGCCAGCTGGGATCTTCTGGGAGTCGGATATCGGGGGGAGAAATGTTTGCACGACCGTTTATCATAAACGTAAAGCCGCGTTGCGATTTTTTCCCCCCCCCACGCTCGTCCGCCATGCCATGGACCGCGTGTGCACCAGTGAAGGCTCGCCAGCCGGAGCCCGCAGTTCTGTAGTCTCGGCAGTCTTACTTTCCGTTCGGGAGGATCCATGAAACGCCAAATCCGGGTCACTCGCCTTCTTCTGTGGTTTTCCCTTTTTGCGTTTGTGGGGCCCGGTTTTACGTACCAGGCGCGGACGCCGCAGGTCAACGAGGAGGCGCGCGACTTCAAAGTCTTTACCGACCGCGTCCAGAAATACATAAAGATGCAGAAAGATCTGAAAGCTTCACTGCCGGCCCTGAGCCCTACGAAGGACGAAGCGCGGATTATCGAACACCAGCATGCGCTGGCCAGGATAATCGCCGACGCGCGCCGCGACGCACGTCAGGGTGACATCTTCACCCCAGAGGTGGCTAAGCGGTTCCGCAAAATCATCGACAGAACATTTCTCGGACCCGAAGGCCGGCTCGCGCGCAAGACGATCCAGCCGGACAGCCCGTCTAAAATCCTCGTTCTGCATGTGAACGACGTGTGCCCGGAAGAGATCCTGTTGATAACCACGCCGCCGACTTTATTGCTCAGGCTGCCTAAACTGCCCCAGGAGCTGGTGTATCGGATCGTCGGGCACGACCTGACCTTGCAGGACACTGAAGCCCGTTTGATTGTGGATCTCATTCCGAACGTCATTCGTTGAGACTTTCTATTATGCCTGCTATGCGCCGCTCCGTTTTCGTCTCCTGTGTTGCTCTCGCCGCCATAAGCCTGTCGCTCTACGCCCAGGAGCTGGCCCTCCCGCTGAAACCGGATTCGGTGCGCTTTGCGGTTATCGGCGACATGGGGACGGGAGAGAAGCCGCAATATGAAGTGGCCGGGCAGATGATCGGGGATCGCCTGAAATTTCCCTTTGAATTCGTGATTATGCTGGGCGACAACCTCTACGACGACGACGGGGCCGGCTCGGGCGACTACGAAAGCAGGTTCGAGCTGCCCTACAAGCCCTTGCTCGATGCGGGCGTAAAATTCTACGCAGTGCTCGGTAACCACGACAAAACCAACCAGCGGTTCTATAAGCCCTTCAACATGAACGGGCAGCAATATTACACGTACAAGAAGAGCAACGTCCGCTTCTTCGCTCTGGACAGCAATTACATGAACCCGCAGCAGCTCTCGTGGCTGGAGAAGGAACTGCAGAACTCAGGGTCGGATTGGAAAATCTGCATTGTCCATCACCCGCTCTATTCTTCCGCGGCCTTCCATGGCTCATCGACTGAGCTCCGCGGTGTGCTAGAACCCCTCTTCGTAAAATACGGGGTACAGGTCGTCTTCGCAGGGCACGACCACGTTTATGAACGCGTGAAGCCGCAAAAAGGCATCTACTATTTCACCGAAGGAGCTTCAGGCTCGTTGCGGAAGGGCGACCTGAGGAAGACGGCCCTGACCGCAGTCGGCAATGACCAGGACCGTTCATTCATGCTCGTCGAAATAGCCGGCGATGAGCTTTACTTCCAGACCATCTCGCGTACAGGGCTGACCGTTGATTCGGGGGTGATCCAGCGCGTGGCGAAGATCACGGGCGCGGCATACTGACCGACTTTGCGGGCTGGGCACGGTTGTTTGCCCGGCCGGACGGCTGTGAAAGCCATCGGCGTTGGACCTACCCGAAGCAGAACCATCAACCTCAGATCACCACGCTGGGGATGAGTAAAAGCCTGCGGTCGAATACCGCAGATCCCCTATAACTCCGGATAAGCATGAGGCAAGAAATAGAACCACCACCGCGGCCGCGCCGTCCAAGGGAAATCCGGGGATTCTGCAAAAAGCGCCGCCTCCGTTTCTCGCGCATCGTCGCGGAGATGAGCGTCGGCAGAGCCTGAGGGATGCAAACCAAAAAGTTCGAAGCACGTCCGCACCACTTCATCAGGCAAACGCCGCAGCCTCTCCAGATCATCTCCGAGAATTTCCTGCATCAGACGCCCAAAATCCGCATGGCGCTCCGACAGCCACATTCGAAGGCGGCTCGTGCAGTCGGCTCGCACCTTCGCGTCCAGCTCCAGCCAAGGATGACGTCGAAACAGGCGGGTGTGGGACAGACAAGACTCCAGCTCCATGGTTACGAACGTTCGAACTTCGGCGCATAGGCTCGCCAGCGGATGTTCGAGATGCCCGGGAAGCGCCAATGCCGCCCTCCGTTGAAGGCTTTCCGAAATCTCCTGGTGTGTGCGACGCAAGCCCTCAACGCTCTCCCTGAATTGGTCTCTGCGGGCGGCGGCCCCTTGGGGATCTTGTTTCGCGCGCACCCTCAGCGACATCTCCGCCTGTTGGTTGTCCAGCAGGGTTGCAGCGCGATCGGCAATACGCAACAGAAATTCCTGTGCTTTTTCGCGGGTTAGAAAGCGGATCAGCGCTTTCCGGGGCAAGGCATCCGTATTGGGGATCTACTTGATCGCAAACATATGGCATCTGGTGTTCTGGTTACCATAGAACCGATTTGCTCCCATCATCGACGAATTGCAGGGCTCGACCGGGAAAGGACATCTTGATCTTGCCCTCGGCTCCACCTTGGATCGGAGACCATTCCAGTAGATCACGGCTGAGAGCCATAACGCTCCATTGGGAACGCGCTAATGAGACTATACCGGTGCCATACTCGAGGTCGTGAATGCCGTCGCTGTCGCTCATCAGTATCCAGCGGAATGGCGTGCGCACGGCCATGTGTTGGGTCGCAACGGTATGTTGTCGTTTCCGTACCATTCCCCAGCGCGAAAGAACGCGTGGCTGATAAACAAGCGACTCGATGGCTTCCTTCGGCCCGATATGATAGTCAAGCAGCTGCCGGTAAAGATCATGATCTGCTTCCCCCTGTCCAACCTGCGGGTTGTCGCCGAGCTCCGTGCGTGGATCGTGAAGCCCCCATGTTCTAAGCATCTGCGTCGCGTAGCGGTGAAAGGCTGGCTCAAGTGACGAATGAAACTCGATGCGAATCCTGCCCAGGCTGCGTCCGCGCATCCACCGCCAGCCAATCCACCCCAGAAGCAGCGCCGTTCCCTCCTCGACCAATATTGCATCCCTATAAGCGATTTGATGGGACACAAACTCCCCGTCATGCGGCTTCTCGAGGACACTGAGCCCGTCTTTCCCATCAGCGATGAGCCAGGTGCTTTCCTTCGACTTGTTCCTCTTGTCACGCTTCCACGTAGGAACGAAGATGCGAGGCGACCAGGGTTGCGACCCTGCCTCGTAGCGATCCAGCGCCACGCGCCAATCAGGATCCAGTTGTCTGGGCGACTGCACGGTCCAGGGGCGTTCTACCCAATCCATTCAATTGCCGCCGCGTATATAAAACCTGCGCACTCCTTGCTCGCCAATAAGAACTTTCATCTCTTGAACGCAGAGAGGGGATTTTCAAAAACGGCCGACTTCCCAAGCTCGGCCTCGATTTCCACAAGCCGGTTGTACTTGGCGATCCGCTCGCTCCGGCAGGCGGAGCCGCTCTTGATCTGGCCTCCACCCATGGCGACGGCGAAGTCGGCCATAAAAGTGTCTTCGGTTTCGCCGGAACGGTGGGAGATGACAAATCCCCACCCTACCTGACGACA
>JBEKYG010000644.1:0-3749 GCA_049511215.1 Acidobacteriota bacterium
GTTCGCCTCCTCGGGATCGGACACGTCATACTCCAGCTGCGGTTCGCCTTCATCGAAGTTCAGATAGCCTCGAAGGGCGGCAGCCCTTTCCTCCAAATCGTCCCTCAGTGCTTTGTCCAGCTGGTATTCCAGGAGGTTGTAGAATAGAGCGCTAACCCCCGCCAGGAACAGGGTGAAAACTACCGTATAAAACAGCGTCAACTTGGTGCTTATTTTCGGAGGCTTCATGGAAGGCCTGCCCTTAAGAATATGGAGCGCACACCGCGTAGGGCGCGAATCAGCAGCTGATCAAAGCTCTCGTTGATCCTGTCTCGCGGCCCATTGATAATAAAGTCAGACTCATTGTCGTGCATTTCGCGGATCGCTTCAATCCCGCAACGAGGCGAGCTCAGTTTGGAGTTTTTCCCATTGTTCCATGAAGGATGCCAGAGCCTGTTGGAGTTGCTCGTGTTCCTCCATCGTCGCCCGGAACAGAGTGTAATCGCGGTAGAGTTCCTCGGACGCGAGCCTTTGCGCCAGTGCGGTGATACGCGTTTCGTGCGTGTGAATTGCCGACTCTACTTGTTCGATTTTCTCGGCGACCTGCTGGAGTTTATAAGGATTAACTTTCCTCTTGGAGCGCTCTCGGGCTGGGCCATTTTCATGGCCTCGCGCTCCAATTTCGGGCTGGGATTCGGCCTGCTGCACCGTTTCCGCTTCCGCCTTCTTTTTATACAGATAGTCCTCATAGTTCCCGAGATACCGCGTCGCGGTACCGTTGCCGACCTCAAGTACCTTGGTCGCCAATCCGTCCAGGAAATAGCGGTCGTGGCTCACAAACACAAGCGTACCGCCATACTCCCGAAGCGAGTCCATCAAGATGTCTTTGGATCGGATGTCGAGGTGGTTGGTAGGCTCATCGAGAAGCAGACAATTGGCGGGTGAGAGGAGCAGTTTGCACAATACCAGGCGACTCCGCTCTCCGCCGCTGAGAACTGACCCTGGTTTCTCGACGGAGTCGCCGGAAAACAGAAAGCAGCCCAGCAATGAGCGCAGTTGAGGCACGATATGGTTGGGCGCAACCTCATACACCTCTTGCCAGACCGTTTTCTCGGATGTGAGCAGATCGTCCTGGTCTTGAGAGAAAAAGGAGACCATGACATTATGCCCTTCCCGACGCTTTCCGGACGTCAGCGGCAGCCGCCCGGCGAGGATTTTCATCAACGTGGACTTTCCCGCACCGTTGGGCCCGACCAGCGCGATGCGATCTCCCTTCTCCAGAATCAAATTCAGATTTCGGAAGACCGCCGTTTCGCCATATCCGGCAGTGACATCCTCCAGTTCCAGGACCACGCGTCCTGTGCGCGGGCCTTCGGGGAACCGGAAGTGAATCGGTTTGGCTTGCGGCGGCAGCTCGATCCTTTCCATGCGTTCGAGGTCCTTGAGACGGCTCTGGACCTGGGCGGCCTTGGTTGCCTTATAGCGGAACTTGTCGGCAAAGGCCTTGATACGGGCGATCTCCTGCTGCTGCGCCTCGTACGCCGCCACCAATTGCGCCATTCGTTCCTCTCTTTGGCGCAGAAAGTCCTGGTAGTTGCCCTTGTACAAATGAACGGCCCGGTTGCGGATCTCCAGGACACGATGGATAGTGGCATCGAGGAAGTAGCGGTCGTGGGACACGAGCACGAGCGCGTGCGGATATTCCTGCAAGTATCCCTCGAGCCAATTGCGGGACTCGAGGTCGAGGTGGTTGGTCGGCTCGTCCAGAAGCAGCAGGCTTGGCTGTTGCAGCAGGAGCTTCGCCAGCGCAATCCGCATCTGCCAGCCGCCGCTGAATTCCGAGCACTGGCGGGACCAGTCGCCTTGCGCAAACCCGAGGCCGTTCAGCACAGCGCCTACCTTGGCCTCGAGGACGTAACCGCCCCGCAGCTGGAACTGTTGCGTGAGCGCCGAGTAACGCTCGGTCATTCTTTCATAGTCAGGGCTCGATGGCGGCAGGTCGGCCAGCTCGTGCTCCAATCGCCGGCACTCCTGTTCCAAACCATGAAGTTCTTCGAATACCGAGAGCGCTTCTTCAAAAACGGACCGGTCGCGCGCAAATAGCCCGTCCTGCGGCAGATAGCCGAAGCTCAGCTCGCGCGAGCCGACAATCTCGCCCTCATCCTGGGCCAGCAAGCCCGCCAGCATTTTCATGAGGGTGGATTTCCCGGTGCCGTTGTCCCCTACCAACCCGATGCGATCCCGATCGTTGATCTGAAAGTCCAGCGAGCGGAAGAGCCAGTCGCCGCGGAAAGCCTTGCCGAGGCCCTTGATTTGAAGCATGATTCCCTCGAAAGTTTCTTAGTTTAGCATAGGACACCCAAGAGACCCCAAGAGCGCAAGACATGACAGTCGTACCCGGGACAAAGGCAGTAGTGCTCGTCAGCGGTGGCATCGATTCCAGCACCACGCTGGCTCTGGCGCGAAAGGAAGGTTTCAGCATCTACGCTCTGACCTTCGATTACGGTCAGCGCCACCGTTGCGAGTTGGAGGCGGCACGGAGCATTGTGTCTTCCCTCGGCGTTGTGCGGCACGTCTTTGCCAGAATCGATCTGCGTGTCTTTGGAGGCTCCGCTCTCACGGCAAACCTCGACGTCCCCAAGGGCCGGCCGGCCGAACAAGTGCCCGGTGAAATTCCAATCACCTATGTACCCGCGCGCAATACGATCTTTCTCAGCTTTGCTCTGGGCTGGTGCGAGGTACTGCAGGCAGAGGACATTTTTATCGGAGCCAACGCAGTCGATTACTCCGGATACCCTGACTGCAGGCCGGAGTTTCTTCAGCAGTTCGAACATCTGGCGCAACTCGCCACGAAGGCCGGAGTGGAAGGAAACGCGCGCTATCGCATTCATGCACCCCTGATGCACATGAGCAAAGCTGAAATCATCCGCACGGGTCATGAGGCCGGTGTGAACTTCGCCCTTACCCATAGCTGCTATGATCCCACGCCTAAAGGCCTCGCCTGTGGCGCCTGCGATTCCTGCGCCTTGCGGCACCGCGGCTTCTTGGAGGCGGGCATTCCGGACCCAACCCGATACAGCGCAGGACCTCGACGCGGGGGTGCAGAGAAAAAAGGACGGAGACAAAAGCAGCCACGAATGACACGAAGTAATTGATCCGTGTTATTCGTGGCTGGTTCGTTTTTTGCCTGGGCTGATATTTTGGGATCTAACTTGCCATGGGACAGATAAGCTCGCCGAGACCGGTAAAGCTTTTTACGGGAGTTCTCACTTCCCTGCCGGAGATCATTCCTGAGGTCGAGAGGCGCCTCACAGCCCTGTTCGGCCCTATCGACGAGCGTAGCGATGATTTCCCTTTCGATCTGACGCACTATTACGATCATGAAATGGGAAGCCCGATCACCCGTTGTTTCCTGTCCTTCGGCGCCCTGATTTCACCGGCGCGGATCGCAACCATTAAGATATCCACTAACAGCCTGGAATCCATGTTTGCGGCGGAATATCGCCAGGTATGCCGTCCCGTGAACCTGGACCCCGGGTATCTGGAAGAGGCCAAGATCGTTTTAGCGTCCACCAAGAATTTCTACCATCGAGTCCTGGTTTCGGATGGGATCTATGGCGAAGTGACCCTGCATTTTTCAAGAGGCTCCTGGCATGCCTTCCCATGGTCATTCCCTGATTTTCGCAGCGGTGCCTACGATGAATTCTTCACTCGACTGCGCTGTATCTATCGGGATCAACTGAAAGCTGCAGCGAACGGGGAAAACCGTA
>JBEKYG010000645.1:0-3748 GCA_049511215.1 Acidobacteriota bacterium
CGGCCGGGTGGAACTCGATGGGCAGCGCGACGAGGATCTGGGCCGCCTCTTTCCATGCCTGAGCGCCGTTCTTGCGCAGGATCATGTACTTGACCTCGGCGTAGTTCACCTCCGTCATGTGGACCGGATCGTCGGCCTTGCCGGCTTTCTGGAGGAGTTGCTTGACCGCCACGCCTGCCGGCTCGCCCCGGAAATAGGCGATGAGCGCGAAGCTATCGAGAACCGCGCCGGCCATCTCTGGCTTCCTCCCTCTCTCGCTCCTCGCGTTTGTGCTCTGCCCATTCCTCAGCCAGCGGCTTGTCGCCCGGTTTGCGTTTCAGGAGGCCGAAACCACGCTCGACCATCGCTGCCGTGACGGGTTTGAGCAGGATGCCCTCCGGTGTGGCGGTGACGATGGCGCGGGAGCCGTCCTCGATGGAAAATTCCTGCCGCAGCCACCGCGGGATGACTACCTGGCCCCGCCTCATGAAATGGACCGTATCCAACCTGGCCGTTGCTTTCATGGAAACAGTCTGACATAGGCATCATAATCCGTCAATCTTAAGAATTCGGACTTATTAGATTTAGTTAGCTCTCCGCCTGAGAATCAGACGATGCGGTGACCGGCTGCCCTGCACCAAGCCATCCCGCGGCATGGTCCAACCCGGCTTTCCTTGGCGCGCGGACGGAGCAGGCCGGCAGCCATGCGACCATTGCCATCTGTCTGTCAGATCAACGGATATGAAGGCCCCGGACGCTGTTTCGGACTTTCAGTGTTGCTTGGGGCAAAGCGCTGAAAATCTGTTGATTGCAGTTACCTTTCCGGGATGCTACCAGCCCCGTCCGGCGGCCCGAACCCAAGCTTGACCTCCCGGTCTATAGGGATCTTCTCACGGCTTCCCGGCAGCAATGAGGCCGGTCAGGGCTCCAGGTTCATTTTCCGCAGCAGGGCTGGGTAGCGCGGGTGGGAGCGCAGCGGCTCGTAGATGGGCTCGATGTCGATATGGAGCATCAACGGGTTGTGCTCGTCGACCGCTTTCTCGAACCAGTCGAAGCATCGGTCGATGTCGCCGAGGCCCGCGTATATCAGCCCAAAACTCCACGGCCACACGTATGCCTTCTGAGCGAGATCCTGCAATTCCTCGAGGAGTTTCTGCGCTTGACCGAGCCGGCCTGCCCGCGCGTAGACCGAACCCAGTATTCCGAGGTCCCACGGGCTGCGCCCTGTAAGCTGTGCGCAGGTTTCGAAAGCACGAATCGCCTCGTCAAGCTTCCCTGTTTGGAGGTAGGTAAGATCGAGCAGTTGATGTCCATGACGGTAGTTCGGGTCAAGCTCGAGAACATTGCGGCACTGCTCGATGGCGCAATCCCACCGACGTGTCAGGTGATACCGATAGCCAAGACGCCACTGCAGAAACGGCGACAGCGGATCCAATTCCACTCCCCTTCGAGACGCGGCCACGGCTTCATCCAGGCGCCGCATGGGCATAAGGTAATAGGAGTCGTACCCTATCCATACATTCTCTGATTTGGGATCGAGCTCCAGCGCCCGGCCGAATTCACGTTCGGTGCCTTTCCAGTCAAACTCGCTGGCCCGAAGCACTCTCCCATCATGGCATGGGCCTCCGCCAGCATGTCATCGAGCTCCAGGGCCTTCCGTGCAGCCTGGCTGGACCGCGCATTGGCTGCTTTCGGTGGCATGTGTCCGAAGAAGCCCAGGAGATGGTAAAACTCTGCCAGCCCAGACCACGCGAGGGCGTAGTTCGGGTCTAGTGCGAGGGCCTGTTCGTAATACTCTTTGCCTTTCGCCAAACCTTCCGCAGTCATCTTCCAGAGCTGATAACGCGCCTTCAGGTAAAGGCTGTAGGCTTCCACGTTCTCCGTGTAGCGCTTGACAAGCGCCCGGCCAGGCGCTAGCTCGACGCGCAGCTTGTCGATGATCGCCTGGCAGATCTCATCCTGGATGGCGAACACGTCCGTCATCTCGCGGTCGTAACGCTCCGACCGGTGGTGATAGCCGTCGGCCGCGCTCACCAGCTGCGCGGTCACGCGGATCCGGTTGCCCGCCTTGCGCACGCTCCCTCCCAGGATATTCTCGACATTGAGTTTCGCGCCGATCTCGCGGACATCAACCTCTTTGCCCCTGAAGGAGAACGATGAAGTGCGCGCTATCACACGCAGGCCTGGAAGCCGCGTGAGCGCGTTGATGATCTCCTCGGCCAGCCCGTCGCTGAAATACTCGTTCTCCTTGTCCGCGCTCAGGTTGGCAAACGGAAGCACGGCAAGAGATTTGATGCGGGCAGGCTCCGATGGAGCCGGCACCGCCTTGCGTCCCGAATCGCGATCGCGCTTCAGCCGCTGCAATTCGACACGCAAATCGGAAGCGCTTTGATAGCGCAGCCTGCGGTCTTTTTCGAGAGCCCTGTTGATGATCCGCTCCAGATCTTCGGGAACCTCGGGATTTAAACGCACAGGCGAAGTGGGAGCTTTGTGGAGAATGGCGTCGAAGATGACAGTCGAAGTATTGCCGGTGAACGCCTGCTGGCCTGTGGCCATCTCGTAGAGAACGACACCGAAAGAGAACAGGTCGGAGCGGGCGTCGAGTTCCTCGCCGCGGGCTTGTTCGGGAGACATGTACGCGACGGTGCCCACCGCGCTCCCCGGGCTGGTCAGAAACTCCTCGGCGGTAGCCGTGCTATCTGAGGCTTGTCGGCGCACCGCAGGAAGCTTGGCTAATCCGAAGTCGAGGATCTTGGCCTGCCCGCGTTGGGTAACGAAGATATTGGCGGGTTTGATGTCCCGATGAATGATGCCTTTCGCGTGGGCCGCATCCAAGGCATCGGCAATCTGAATCGCGATGTCGAGCAGTTCGTCAGTCTTGAACGTGCCGCGAGCGATGCGCTGCCTGAGAGTCTCGCCCTCGAGCAGTTCCATGGCCATGAATGTCTGCCCTTCAGACTCGTCGATGTCGTGGATTGTGCAGATATGCGGATGATTAAGAGCGGAAGCCGCCTGTGCCTCGCGTTGGAATCGCTCGAGAGCGTGGCGGTCCTTGGAAAGGTCTTCGGGCAAAAACTTGAGGGCGATGGCGCGCTTAAGCTTGGAGTCCTCGGCCTTATAGACGACACCCATGCCGCCCTGGCCTATCTTCTCGACGATCTTGTAGTGCGATACGGTCTGGCCGATTTCGGGCATGGTGCTCTCCGACGCGGCATGTCCGGTTGCGTGTGATCCGTTTTGTGCTGATTGTCATGGGCCACCTCCTGGCCTGATAGTAAATTCGCCATTTCATGATGCATCTTGGCTGGCGGCGAAATCGGTGACAGGCACCTGTCACCCTTTTCTCATCTGACGGGGATGACGCGCATGCCCTCGGCTTTTGCCAGCTTGCGCTGCCGTTGGTCAAAGGTATAGAAGATGTCAGGCTTAAGAACCAGGGCCGTTGCCACTTGCAAAATATCGAGGGAACGTGTCCCAAGAACGGAACTGTGACGTCGAGCCAGTTGCTCGGCGCGGCCGTAAGACTCGGGCGGTATCGGAGTCAGCGCGAACAGGCCGTTACGATCCTGCTCAAAATCCCGGAGCACGGACTTTGCCTCTGCCCGGCGTATAAGCTTACGAAAAACCGCAAGCTCGATCGCATTGACTAATTCCAGGTCGTGCAGTGGGGTGAGGTAAAGATAGGGCCGCGACTTCATGGCCGCCCACGCCACTGGCGAGTGAGTGTCGGGGAGGTAGAGCGAAACCAGGAAGCTCGTGTCGGCGTAGC
>JBEKYG010000646.1:0-3743 GCA_049511215.1 Acidobacteriota bacterium
TTTATCCCATATTCCAGGACCTGCCTTACCCTCCGGGATCTCCCCGGTGTCACTCCGGAAAGCGTAAGCACCAGAATCTCAGTGGAGCGCTGCCGCGATGCCGGATTGCGGGGCACAAAGCCCCCTCTTTCCTGAAATTACCTCGATCCTCCCCGGCGCAAATAATTTCCGGCGTGGCTGCACTTGTGATAGAAAGTTTGTGCGCGGTGTCACCGGAATAGGGAGGCTTCATGAACACGAGGATATTCATCCTGGTTATGTTGATGGCTTGGGCTTTCGTTTCTTCCTGCAAGAATGTTGACAAGATCATCTACCCGGCCACTAAAAAGGGGGGGCAAGTAGACGACTATTTCGGCACTAAGGTGCCTGACCCCTATCGCTGGCTCGAGGACGACAAGTCAGACGAGACGACCCAATGGGTGCAGGCGCAAAACGCCGTCACCTTCGATTATCTCGGCAAGATTCCCTTTCGAGAGGCGCTGCATAAGCGTTTGACCGAAATCTACGACTACCCGCGATATTCATCACCCACGCGAGCCGGGGAGTACTACTTCTTCAGCAAGAACGAAGGGCTGCAGAACCAGTCGGTGATCTATGTCCAGAAGGGTCTGGACGGCCAACCGAAGGTATTCATCGATCCCAACAAGCTCTCGGCCGACGGCACGGTTCGTATCAACATTGTCGGCCCTTCCGGCAACAAAAAGTTTATAGCCATCTCCAGAGGCGAGGCGGGGTCAGATTGGACCGAGACCCACGTCATGGAGATCGCGACAAAAAAGGAGCTTCCGGATCGCCTCCAGTGGGTGAAGTTTGGTGGCGCGGCATGGATGGGCGACGGTTTCTTCTATAGCCGTTACGACCAACCCGCAAAGGGGCAAGAGCTAACGGCCCAGAACAAATTTGAAAAGGTCTTCTATCATAAGCTCGGCGATTCTCAGGAGAAAGATCGGCTCATCTATGAGGACAAGCAGCATCCGCTGCGCTACCTCAACATAGCAACCACCGAGGACGAAAAGTATGCCTTCCTCGTTATCTCCCAAGGTACCTCGGGCAATGAAATTTACTGGAAGGACCTGAGAAAAGCGGGCGATTCCTTTCTACCGCTGATTCAGGGTTTTGACAACGACAGCAATCCTATCGACGCCGTCGGCGACAAATTCCTCGTCCGCACTAATATTGACGCGCCTAACTTCAAGGTCGTCCTGGTCGATCCGAAGAAGCCGGCCAAGGAAAACTGGGTGGCGGTAATCCCGGAGAAACCGGAGGTCATGGACTGGGCCAATACGGCAGGCGGGCAGCTATTTTGCGGGTATCTCAAGAATGCCACTTCCAGAATCTTTCAACACGGAGTTGACGGGAAGCTTGTCCGGGAGATTGCGCTCGCGACTCTGGGCACGTCTGAGCAACTCAGCGGATGGAGGGATGACACGACAATCTTCTATAGCTTCACATCGTTCACCTTCCCGCAGGTCATCTATAAGTATGAGATCGCCTCGGGCAAGAATGAGGTCTTTCACGAGGCCAATGTCAAGTTCACGCCCGGAGATTATGAGGTCAAGCAGGTCTTCTATGAGAGCAAGGACAAAACCAAAGTCCCGATGTTTATTGTCTCCAAGAAAGGCCTGGCACTCGACGGCAAGAATCCCTGCTATCTCACCGGCTACGGCGGCTTCGACATCAGTATGCAACCCGGCTTTAGCCCCGCGCTGGTTGCACTCCTCGAAAACGGGTGCATTTTTGCCGAGCCAAACCTCCGCGGCGGCGGCGAGTACGGAGAGACCTGGCACAAGGCCGGCATGTTGCAGAATAAGCAGAATGTCTTTGACGACATCATCGCGGCAGCCGAGTACCTCATCCGCGAAGGCTACACTTCAAAGGAAAAGCTGGCGATTGCCGGTGGCTCCAATGGCGGTTTGCTCGTGGGCGCGGCCATGACTCAGCGCCCCGACCTGTTCAAGGTTGCCCTGCCCGCGTTCGGCGTCATGGACATGCTGCGCTTCCACAAATTCACGGTCGGGTGGGGCTGGACCGTCGAGTACGGTTCGAGCGACAATGAGAAGGATTTCAGGACCCTGTTTGCTTACTCACCGCTTCACAACATTAAGGACGGGGTCGCCTATCCAGCCACGCTCGTGACCACTGCCGACCACGATGACCGTGTCACCCCGGCCCACTCCTTCAAGTTCATCTCCACGCTCCAGGAAAAACACAAGGGGGACAATCCGGTGCTGATCCGAATCGAGAAGCGCTCCGGCCACGGTGCGATCAACGTGACCACTGCCATCGAGGCAACAGCCGACAGCTATGCCTTCTTTCTCTACAACGTCGGCGCGAAGTTGAAGAATCAGTGAGAAGGGATTGACCGGGTCCGAACGCCTGCTTGACGATGCGCTGACGGCACGCGCATCAATTTGAATTCAGAGAACGCCCCGCCGGTCGCCTTGCCGCGAATGGGTCGGTGTGCTAAATTAAATGTTCGTTTCTATCTATTGGAGGTCGCAAACGCAGTGGAAGGCGCCCAACCCGAACTTGCCCAGCCTACAATAATGGAGCCTGTGGAAGGCTCACAGCCTCAGTTTACCAAGTCGACAATAAGGGAGTATTTCGAGTCCATCGTGATCACCGCCATCATTGCGCTCTTCGCGACCACGTTCGTGGTGCAGGCGTTCAAGATTCCTACCGGGTCGATGGAATCCAGCCTGCTCATTGGCGACCATTTGCTGGTCAACAAGTTCGTTTACGGGCTGAATAGCGGGTGGATGTCCAGAATTCTGCCTTACAAGGATCTCAAGCGCGGCGACGTGATCGTTTTCAAGTACCCCAAAAATCCCGATGTGGCTTATGTCAAACGGCTCATAGGTCTGCCGGGTGATCACGTAGAGATCAGCGGGCGCACCGTTAGCATCAACGGCAAGCCGCTCCGGGAGAAGTACACACAGTTTATTGACGCGGGGAGCCTCTATGAGCCATACCGCCTTTATGACGTACCGGAGGGCCAATACTTCGCGATGGGAGACAACCGGGACAACAGCCAGGACAGCAGATTCTGGGGATTCGTGCCGCGTGATCATATCATCGGCAAAGCCCTGGTGATTTATTGGTCCTACGAGACGCCGCGCGAGGAGTACCTGCAGACGAGCCTCAAGGATCGCCTGAGCCAGTTCACTGACGTTATCCTTAACTTTTTCACGAAAACTCGATGGGGCAGGTCGTTCAGGATCATTCGATGATGTTGCGACAACTTGTTTTGTCATTGCTTCTTGTCCTGCCAACCATTGGCCTGCCGGCGCGCAGCCCACTCGCGATCCTGGCTCCCTATCCCGAGATCTCCAAGGCTGCCGCTGACAGTTGTGACGCCAAGGTACAGCTCCTGGAAGCTTATGCCGGACCCGGCACTAGGCAGACTTCCTTGTCCGAGGAGGAACTGAACTCATATTTCGCCTTGGTTCTCAGCCCGCACTACCACCCCAGCTTGAAGAGCCTCCTGTTGACATTCAAGGATGGGCGTGTGGTGGCGGTTGCCAGTATCGATTTCGACCGTCTGAATTTCAGCTCCACTCAGTTTCTTAACGGCCTGATGCGGAGCCTGTTGACAGGTGTGCACACACTGATGGTCAGTGGGGATGCGGTTTCGGGCAAGGGCAAGGCAAACTTCAACCTCGAGGAGTCACGCTTTGACGCAGTGGCTCTACCCAACCTTCTTGTCTCGGAGATCATCAGCACGGTTGGCCTTAAGCAGAAGC
>JBEKYG010000647.1:0-3728 GCA_049511215.1 Acidobacteriota bacterium
TCTCGTGGGTTTTGGATCTTCCGCCGCTCTCTCACCGACAACTGAGTGGCCATCGCTCGCCGCCTGATAAGAATTTGTATGTCAGTCGGAACAAACCGGTGGTTTTTTCGGCATGCTCGCGTCTTGGTCCGGTCCTGAAGACAGGATGTCGAGCAGCTCTGCGGCGGCGAAGGCCTGGGTGCGCTCCAAGCAGGACTGGCAGGTACCACAAGGGCGGTCAGCATCAAAATAGCAGCTCCACGTCGACTCGAAAGGGACTCCGAGTTCGGCGCCCAATCGGATTGTCTCGGACTTTCCCAATTCGATGAGAGGAAGTACGATTTCTGTCTGCACCGTGGAGTGGCTCCAGATTGCGATCCGGAGGATTTGATTGAGCTGCTCCCAAAATGGCTTTCCTGCATCCGGAAAGCTCTCGCAGTCGGTGCGGTTGTGGCCGCCGACGATGTAGCGTGCACCCAGGATTTCCGCGTGATAGGCGGCCAGTGAATAGAAGATCAAGTTGCGCAATGGGATGTACCCTTGAGGGGCGCTAGCCAGGGCAGGATTTGCAGGCTCGCTTGTGGCGATGTCGACAGCTTCACGAATAAACGGTATCGGAACCAGAATCTGGTTCGTGATACCCGCGCGCGCCCGCAAATCCCGGCACGCCCGGCGCTCCCGCTCAGGGCGTTCGTAATACTCAAACTCGATCGGAAATATATCCCAGCCTTGGGAACGGGCCCAATATAGGGCTACCGCCGAATCCAATCCCCCGGAGAGCAGAACCAGCGTCCGCACTGTTCACCTCCGCTGCCCGGCACGTTGCCCCGCTTCGTGTCGTTCGCATTATAGGTTGCAACAAATACCAGCCACAGACAATATGAATACACCAGTCGGTTCCCGGTTCCGCTGCATTGCCTGGTTGCGGCTCTGCGGCGCCCTGCCATTCGTGGCTGAGTTTTTCCCCTCGGTCTGAGTCGCAAGGGTTTCGAGGTTACTATCTGGCGTTGACATTATCGCCTGTGTTTGCTAGATTTCGCACTTGGTCCATGGACCGATTTTGTCAAGCTATCATTACTTCCCGCCTCGCCCGGTCCCAGCTTTTCCACGGGAAATCCAGGATCAGAGATCCGAGGCCGGACTGCTGCGAAAGTGGCGGAATTGGCAGACGCGCTGGACTTAGGATCCAGTCCCGCAAGGGGTGGGGGTTCAACTCCCCCCTTTCGCACCATGTGCGCCTGCGAGGACTGTATTGGATCTCCCTGAGCAGCCTCCAGAGCGAAAGAAAAGGAACCATACACCTTTGAATCCAGAAATTGTCGATGTAAGCAGCTGCAAGAAAAACCTGGTTGCCGAAATAGCGGTAGAGCAGGTTGAAGAAGAACTAGGCCAGCTTGCCCTGAAGTACGCTAAGAAAGCTAAAGTCCCCGGATTTCGTCCCGGCAGGGTGCCGTTGAGTATAATCAAGCAGCGTTACGGGTCCGAATTGCGCGGCGATGTAACCCAGGAAATCATCAAGCGCACCTGGAAGCATGTCGTTGAAGAGCGGAATCTTAAGCCTTTGGCAGAACCGACGGTCGAGAAGGTTGAGTCTGAACCCGGCATGCCGCTCAAGTTTGTTCTTTCCTTTGAGGTTTTGCCAAATATTGAAGTCACTGATTACAAAGGTGTTGCAGTAACAATTGCACCCATCGCGCCGCAGGATGCGGACGTGGATGAGGGGCTCAATCACCTCAGGGAAGAACATGCCCAGTTTGTTCCGGTCGAAGACGCAGAGGCCCGTGAAGGGCAGTTCCTTACCGTCACACTCGACGGCGAGTTCGAAGGAGGGGATAAACCGATCCACGAAGAGGACGTTACCCTGTGTGTTGGCGCGCCGCAGACCAATCGTGAGTTTTCGGAAAACCTCAAAGGCGCTCGGGTTGGCGAGGAACGCTCCTTCGATGTGACCTATCCCCAGGACTACCGCCAAAAACGACTTGCGGGCAAGCGGGTGCATTATCGGATCAAGATCAAGGATATAAAGGAAAAACAAATCGCTGACCTCAACGACGATTTCGCGCGCGATATTGGCGCAGGCAGTCTTGAGGAACTGCGCGGCAAGATTCGGGACGAATTGGTAACGAAGGCGAAACAAGCTGCCGAAGAGAAATCGAGAGAAACAGTCTTGGACGAGGTCGTCCGACGCCTCTCCTTTGATGTACCCGAAAGTCTTGTGCGGGATGAATTAGAGGACGATGCCCGGAGAATTGCGGCCAACCTCGCCCGTCAAGGCATCGATGTAAGCAAGACCTCGATCGATTGGAAAAAGATTTTCGACCAGGGTAGGCCAGCTGCCGACAAATCGGTTCGCCGCCGATTGGTCTTGGACGCTATCGCTCGCCAGGAGAAAATCGAAGTAACGGACGGGGAGCTTGACGCAGAGTTCCAGAAAATGTCGGAGAGTGGGGGGAAGTCGGCCGCGGCCCTCCGGGCGCAATTTGAAAAGGACCAACGCCTGCAGGCATTTAGGATGTATTTGCTGCAAAACAAGGCGCTTGAATTCATCTATCGCAATGCTACTATTAGCGGGGGGTGAGGCTTTGGCATTAATACCCATGGTGGTGGAGCAAACTAATCGGGGCGAACGCGCCTACGATATCTATTCCCGCCTGCTAAAAGACAACATAATATTTCTGGGCACGCCGATTGACGATAACGTTGCGAACGTCGTCACGGCGCAGTTGCTGTTCCTCGAAGCCGAAGATCCGGCCAAGGATATCTCACTCTATATCAATTCTCCGGGTGGATCGATCTCGGCAGGGATGGCGATCTATGACACCATGCAGTTTATCCGGCCGGATGTGACCACCATCTGTGTCGGGCAGGCCGCCAGCATGGCTGCGCTGCTCCTGGCTGCCGGAGCTGCGGGGAAGCGTTTTGCGCTGCCCAACTCCAGGGTCCTGATACACCAGCCTTCGATGAGCGGGCTTTCGGGCCAGGCGACTGATATCGATATCCACGCTCGGGAGATCCTCAGGCTGCGCGAGTCAATGAATCGGATCCTGGCGCGTCACACTGGGCAGACGGTGGAGAAGCTTCAAGGCGATGTGGAACGCGATTATATCATGACGGCAGAGCAGGCGAAGGAGTATGGTATTGTGGACCAGGTCATCTCCAAGAAGGAGTAGTTGTGTCATGGCTCGAGCTGGAGGTTCCCGTTGAGAAAAGATGACGAGCGCGACGATATCTTGCGATGCTCATTCTGCTCCAAAAGCCAGAATGATGTTAAGAAGCTCATCGCAGGACCCACGGTTTACATCTGCGACGAGTGCGTCGATGTTTGTAATGAGATCATCGCCGACGATGTCGTAACCTCACCGATCGGGGACAAACTGGCGAAGCCATTGGAAATCAAGGAGTTCCTCGACCTTTATGTTATCGGCCAGGAGGTGACCAAGAAAAAACTCGCGGTTGCGGTCTACAACCATTACAAGCGACTGGAAATCTCCAAGAAGCGAGGCGACCTGGAGCTGCAGAAGAGCAACGTGCTTCTGATGGGCCCCACCGGCACGGGCAAGACGCTTCTGGCGCAAACTCTGGCCAAAATGCTGTCGGTGCCGTTTGCCATCGTCGATGCCACGACCCTTACCGAAGCCGGCTACGTCGGTGAGGATGTCGAGAACATCATTCTCAAGCTGCTTCAGAACGCGGGCGGTGACAAGGAAAAATGCCAGCAGGGCATAGTCTACATTGACGAGATCGACAAG
>JBEKYG010000648.1:0-3725 GCA_049511215.1 Acidobacteriota bacterium
GGTCCCCTTTGGCACTCCTGTTCTTCAAATGCAGCACCCGATTGTCGGCTACTCGTGAACCGGCATGTTGTCCAGATATGGCGTTCGGGGAAGTTGGGGGAGCAGCGGACCGGCGGCACTCGGAGTGGGAGCAAGCCGCTAAATTCGCCAGGGCAACTGCATCAAACGTATGCCGGGTCCGATTGGCATTTTCGCACCGGCGCCCAGCCGTTGAACGATACTCCATGAAATCGAGGCACTGTTTAGGAAGCTCGAGTCCATTAATGGGAGCCGGATTCATCCGCTCAGAATTGGGTATCACCTCCTCGCCGAATTACTATCAGTTCATAAACAGGTGGACATTCGATCCAGATATGAGGAGGTGGACAGAGGTCATGTTCGCTTTCGGGGGCGATCACCGGTATCGGGGTCGGAGTCGCTGTCGGCTTTTGCAGACCCACAAAACCGATTGGGATTGCGATCCCGATCCCGACCCCGACGGATATGGTGTTCTCCTTTCTTTTCGATTCCGCCAAATGTCAACCTACTTATGAACTGGTTCATGAATGAGCGCATAGAAAGATTGCATCTGATAGTTTCCGCATTCATGCCGAATTCTTTCGAATTGCTCAGGCCGCGGTAAACCTTCGGCGCGCTGGAGCGTATCATGGGATGTGGCAAGCGTCATTTCCACGTGGGCGGAACGATGCTGACTCTGACCAATGTTCTGAAGCGATATGGCTCCCTGATAGCCGTCGATGGGCTGTCCCTGGAAATAAAGCGGGGCGAAATCTTCGGCCTGCTTGGGCCGAACGGCGCCGGCAAGAGCACCACGGTTCATCTGGCCGTCGGTCTCTTGCGCCCGGATGCCGGAACCGTTTTCATTGAGGGGTTGGGAACCCCGGAACTCCCCTCCGTCCGCGCCCGCATCGGTGTCGCTCCCCAGGTTTTGTCTCTCTATGAAACTCTCTCGGCCGCGGAAAACCTGGCATTTTTCGGACATGTGTATGGCCTGCACGGGAAGGTCCTCGCCGAGCGCATCGCCTGGGCGCTCGATTTTGTCGGACTCCCCGACCGGAAGAGGGCGCTCGTGCGCACCTTCTCAGGCGGAATGAAAAGGCGACTCAATCTGGCTGCAGCCGTCCTTCACGATCCGGACCTGATTCTGTTGGACGAGCCGACAGTCGGTGTGGATCCCCAGTCGCGCCACGCGATTTTCGAAAACATTCTCGAGTTGCGCAGGCTCGGGCGCACCATCGTGTATACGACCCACTACATGGAAGAGGCGGAACGCCTCTGCGATCGGGTCGGCATCATGGATCATGGCAAAATGCTGGCTCTCGACACGGTGCCGGCCCTGCTCGCAAGCCTGGGCGGGCATGTCACCCTGGTGTTTGAAACCAACGGCCACGAGGAGCGTATCGAGACCGACGATCCTCTTGCCGAACTGAACCGCCGTTTCCATTCCGGAATCCACGGACGCTTCCGGCTCGAGCAGGGGAGCCTGGAGCAGGTGTTCTTGAACCTGACCGGCAAAACATTGAGGGACTAATGCGTGCCATCCTTGCGCTTGCATTGAAGGACCTGCGCATCTTGCTTCGCGCCCGAACGGGTATTTTTTTCACCCTCATCTTTCCGCTGCTGGTGGCGGTGTTCTTCGGGATAATTTTTTCCGGGAACGGCACCGGAAGCTCGAAGATACCCATTGCGGCCGCCGACGAAGATGCCAGCCAGGCCTCTCGGGCATTCATTGCACGCCTCCAGAAGAACGAAAACCTCACCATCACCCAAACATCGCGTGATGAGGCATCCAAGCTGGTCAGACAAGGGAAGCTCATGGCCGCGGTCGTGCTTCCCCGGGGGTTTGGCGCCGCGAGTGAGCGCTTCTTTTACGGGAATCCGCCCAAGGTCGAGCTTTGGATCGACCCCAGCCGGAAGGCTGAAACGGCCATGCTGCAGGGCCTTCTCTTTCAGCAGGGCGCTGAAAGCATGCAAAAAGTGTTTTCCGACCGCGCCGCTTCCAAGGAGATGGTTCAGAAAGCCCTGGGCGACTTAGGGCAGCTTTCAGACACGGATCAAACCAAGGCTCCACTGAACCGCTTCCTTTCGGAGCTCGATCGCTTCGTGGACACCAGGCTCCAAGGCCAACAGGCCGCGAGCAATGCGCCCGCGTGGCAGCCGCTGGCAATTGACACTAAAGAAACGCGGGAAGAATCCCTCGGGCCGCGGAACGGCTACGAAGTCACCTTCCCTCAGGGCATACTCTGGGGAATCCTCGGCTGTGTCATGACGTTCGGCATCGGCATCGTGAGCGAGCGCACGCGCGGCACCATGGTTCGCTTGCAGATGTCCCCGCTCACGCGCATACATCTGCTGGCCGGAAAGGCGGTGGCGTGCTTCACCGCCATTCTCATCGTCGAGGCCGGCCTGTTCGCGTTCGGTCGCGTGTGCTTTCGTGTCCGGCCGGCTTCGTGGGGGTTGCTGACCCTGGCTGGACTGTCGGCCGCGATCGCATTTGTCGGAATCATGATGCTGACCTCCACTCTGGGCAAGACGGAGCAAGCGGCTGCAGGTGCCGGTTGGGCTGTCATGATGCCGCTAACGATGCTGGGCGGGGGCATGGTGCCGCTGTTCGTCATGCCTGGATGGATGGTGACCGCCAGCAATCTGAGCCCCGTCAAGTGGGCGATCCTCGCCATGGAGGGCGCGATCTGGCGCGGTTTTTCCCTGCGTGAAATGCTGCTTCCCTGCGGAATTCTAGTCTTCGTGGGCGTCGTCTGCTTCGCTATCGGAACCCGAACTTTCCGGTCCGAATGACCCACCCCCTGCAATTCAGACACTTCAACGCAAAAGCAGCCACGAAATCGGCGATTCGAAATTCGAAATTCGAAATTTTAAAATCTCGGATTTCGAATTTCGAATCTCGAATATTTTTCGGTATCTGAATCGCAGGTTCACGATCCGGAATGGTCGGAGGCCGGAGGCCGGGGGTCCGCGGTCTGTTGTTTGTTGAGGGGCGTGTCACGGAACTCCACGCGATAGAAATTGAGGAAGGAAATGAACAGTGCCACCATAAGAGGGCCCAGCAGAATGCCGAGAAATCCGAATGCCTGCAGGCCGCCGAGCACGCTGAGGAACACCAGGAGGGGATGCATGTCGGTCCTGCCCTGAATGATGATCGGCTTGAGCACATTGTCGATCGAACTGACCACCAGCCCGCCGACAGCCAGCAGGAGGATGCCCCGCGTCGTCTGCCCCGCGAGGACGAGATAGGCTGCCCAAGGAACCCAGACCAGGGCCGAACCCACAATGGGGACCAGCGACGTCAGCGAGACGACCGCTCCCCAGAAGAGTGGAGCCGGGAGACCTAAGGTCCAAAACAAAAGACCTGCCGCCACACCATGAACCGCGGCAGTCAACAGAGTACCAAAAAACGTTGCATAACTCACATCCTGAAACTTCTGGATGAGCTCCGCTTCGTAGGCATCGGGAAGGGGACTCGCGGCCCGGATCGTTTCCATCAACAGCGGGCCATCGCGCAGCAGGAAAAACATCGTTATAAAAATGAGGAAGAAGTCGAGCACCATCTGGCCAACACTTTTTAGGAACATGGGACCCTTGTCCAATAGGAATTTGCTGACGAAGCTGGCCGCCTCTCGCAGATACACCTGTAAATCAAATTCCTCGGTGCCGAACCACTTCTGAGCCTCCAGGAGGAGGCGCTGAACCGCGGGTTTACTCTGAAG
>JBEKYG010000649.1:0-3721 GCA_049511215.1 Acidobacteriota bacterium
GTGGAACGATATGACCACCAGCCTGCCGCCGGGTTTCAGGAAAGAGAGAGCATTGGAAAAGAACTCTTCCAGACCTTCGAGCTCCTGATTGACCGCGATCCGCAGTGCTTGGAAGGTCCGCGTCGCCGGATGAATCGTGTGCGCACCCCGTCTCTTGACGGCACGGCTTACAATTTCAGCCAGATGAGAACAACGGGTGATGCGTGCCGCCTCCCGGGCCTCAACGATCGCGGCTGCGATCCGCCGCGAGAACCGCTCCTCACCATGGCGGTAGATGATGTCGGCAAGCTGATCCTCCGGCAGGTCATTCACCAAGTCCGCGGCGGTGAGGCGTTGCGTCCGATCCATGCGCATGTCAAGCAGGGCATTGCTCTGAAAGCTGAACCCACGCTCCGGCAATAACAGCTGGTAGGAAGAGACTCCGAGGTCTACCAAGATGCCGTCAACCGGCATGATCCGCAAGTTGTTGAAAACAAGGGGCAGGTTTTTGAAGTTTGCATGCAGCAGGCGGGTGCTGCCTGAATAGGGCAGGAGGCGGAGGCTGGCCTTTTCCAGCGATTCCTTGTCGCGATCGAGTCCGATCAACAGCCCCCCCGGCTGGATCTTCTCGAGGATCGCCATCGCATGGCCCCCCAGCCCTAAGGTCGCATCAGCATAAATGCCACCCGGCCGGCATTGAAGGAGGTCCATGACTTCCTCCCGCATTACGGGCAGATGCTCGGATACGAAGCTGTTCGATGCGTCGTATGACATATCAACCTGCCAGATCGCTCCCACCATGGCTCCGCGCCCTCGAAATCAGATTCCTTGCTCTGCCAGCTTCTCCCGGTCTTGGTCCGTAAGAGGCTCCTGTTTCAGGCTCTGTCGAACGATTTCGTCGTTCCACACTTCCAGGTGATCGTTTTTTGCCATGACGATGACATCGCCAGAAATCTGGGCATCCTCCCGCAGAGTTTGTGGAATCAGAATCCGACCCTGCGGATCCATCTGTGAAAGCATGCCGTAATAATTCGTGAACCTCAGCAGCTTCAGCTTTGCCGGGACCATGCGAGGCGGTGCCTGGAGTTTTTGGGCGATCTGCTCCCAAACGGGGATAGGATAGATCTGGGCGCACTTGCCGTCGTCGCTGGTTACAAAATAGGTGTTGTTTTCAGTCTCAGGCAGGTCGCGGCGGAACTTGGCCGGGATCTTCAAGCGGAACTTATCATCGATCTTAGCGGGAGAGCTTCCCCAGAGCATAGGCCCTCAACCACAGCGACGTTGAACCTTCGGGAAAAACGCATCTTATGGGGAAAGTAGGCTTCTTATGACCCCTATCTACCACTTTTGACCACTTTAGACCACATCTCAAAATAGTGCCGCCCTGCCTCCATGTCAAGCAAATCTTTCGATTATGTATACTTTGCGGGGATTTTGATTCCCTCAGAGATGTGGCGCAGGCTTAATCCAGACGAGGATCACGCGGCCGCTCAGTTCCATGGGCGTTTAAATCCGGTGACAGGCTACCCATTTCCCGATTATGGCATCCCAAGCCAAGTTTGAAAAACCATCCGCAGACATCAGGAAATGGGTATCCTGTTACCAGATTGAAGAAATCGGGAAATGGGGGCCGGTTGCCGAAATTCTCGTGCTAACATATTTGCCTGTTTCGATTAGGAGGACGAGTGAAGGTTGGCATCGTCGGACTACCACTGGTAGGAAAGAGCACTATTTTTAATTTGTTGACTCACGGGCATGTCGACACGTCATCTTGGGGCGGAGGCAAAGGCGAGGCCCATATCGGTGTCGCTCAGGTGCCGGACCCAAAACTGGTACGGCTGCAAGAGGTTTTCAAGCCGAAGAAGACTACCTGCGCGACGGTCGAATATGTTGATCTGCCCGGTCTGGCTCGCGGAGAAGGCAAGACTGTGGAGTCGCGCGAGATGAGCACTTACCTCAACAGCCTCAAGAACGTTGATGCTTTAGTACAAGTCGTGCGCGCCTTTGAGGATGAGAACATTCCTCACGCGGAGGGGAGCATCGACCCGCCGCGCGACATCGGGTTGTTCGAGCTGGAGATGATTTTTTCCGACCTGGCTATTATCGAGAAGCGTTTGGAGCGCCTGTCCAAGGATCTGAAGAAGGCGAAGACACCTGAGCTGGAGCTGGAAAACACCGTGCTCGACCGCTTCAAATCCGCCTTGGAAAAGGAGCAACCGCTGCGCAATTTTTCCTTAGCCGAAGAGGAACAGAAGAGAGTGAGAGGGTTTACATTCCTGTCGGCAAAGCCCATGCTGCTGGTTCTGAATCTGGGGGACGGGGACATTGCCAAGATGCCGCGTGTGGTTGAGGAATTTGGCCTGGAGCGGCAGGCGACGCAAGAGGGCGTCGGCATCACAGCCGTGTGTGGGAAAATTGAAGCGGAGATTGCAGCACTACCCGAGGAGGATGCCAGACTGTTTATGGAGGATCTTGGACTTCCGGCAAGCGGACTGGCCCGAATTATCCAGAAGTCATATTCCCTGCTTGGTCTGATTTCCTTCTACACTGCCGGCGACCCGGAAGTCCGTGCCTGGACAGTCCCAAGGAACACCACGGCGCAGCAAGCCGCGGGCGTCATTCATAGCGACTTCGAGCGGGGGTTCATCAAAGCGGAGGTCGTCACCTATGATGAAATGATCGATCTCGGCTCATTTGCCGCGGCCAGAAACAAAGGCGTGCTTCGACTGGAAGGCAAAGACTATCTTATCCAGGAAGGCGACGTAGTTCTTTTTCGGTTTAATGTATGAGATAGAATACAAGCTGAATTTGGATTTCGGATAAAGGCTATTCAATTGACTCGACAACCCGCAACCTGTAGTGATTCGGGGTATGGAGGACTATGAGCCACGAAGACCACAAAGACCTCGAAGATATGATCTCCAGGATATTTTTTCTTCGAGGTCTTTGTGGTCTTTGCGGTTCAGCTTTTTTTGCCAAATTTGTGCGAGGTCGCAAAAAGCATAACCACAGTATATAGGGGCTTGTGGAGTCAATGGAACAGCCCTTTTTCGGATTTTGGATTGCGGATTTGCGCCGATCAGAGCACGCCGTCTGTGAACCAGGATTCAAAAGCCCGGCGCTCAAGACCACATTTTTTTTCGAATTGATGCGCGAGAAAGGGTTGAACCCAATTTGGACTTAGGATTGTTGGTTTTGGCGCCTGGAGCTTGCCCCCATCGTGGAGCTTTGCTCTAAGTCCAAAATTCCCAAATCCACAACATGCGATATTCCAGGTTCTTCATTCCCATACTTTTTGGCCTGGCGGTCCTTACGACTGCGTCCTGGGCGTGTGCCCGAGGATCTGGGGTGGACGCGGAGCTCTTCGGCAAAGTTATCCGGAGCATCCAGTTCTTTGAGGGTCGGGATACCGGGGATTGGCCTTTGGAGAGCGCTCATTATGAGGGCAGCATTGGATTGGACAAGGGTGGCACATTGACGCGGACTGGCCTAAAGAGAGCGATTCAGGCTCTCTACGACACCGGAAGCTTCTCCGATATCGCCGTCTCCGCAGTGCCTGTAGACGACGGCGTTCAAGTCCAGTTCCATCTTCGGCTAAGCACGTACTTCAACCGCTTCTTCATTTCGAAAGGCGTTGACTTGGGAGGCCGTTCTCCGGCGGAGGCGATCGGGCTCCCGGTCGGTGAGCGGTTCCCTGATGAAAAGCTGGAGGAAACCAGGCAGTCGGTACTGAAGTACATGA
>JBEKYG010000650.1:0-3716 GCA_049511215.1 Acidobacteriota bacterium
TCCTCCTGCTCGGAATCGGGCAAACAGGCACAACTGCAGGAGTGGAAGCGGTTATTGTCGCTTGCCCCGATGTCCTCGGGAATTCATGCCCGGGTAGCAGCAACGGCAGTCCAACTGTCGGACCTTACGCAAAACGAGTCACTCTCGGTGCAGCTGTTGGAGAGAGTGTGCGAATGTCCGGACGGCAGACTTTGTGCAGCCCTGGGCGCTGATAACCCGTTTGAGGAGAACCGGCGGCGGAATATCGTCATCATAAAGGCACGTCGCCGTCAGGACATCAGTGCCGCTCATTTGACAAAATGCGAGCGAAATGGGTGGGACGCTGGCACTACGTCATCTTCAGCCCAAACGGATTCGCCGTCTCTAAAGCAGGCTTGTTTCCAGGTAAAAACCCCGTTTCACCATTTGCCAGCGCCGTAGTATGGCGGCAGCATCAGATAAGACAGAGTCTCTTGGGTAGATTGTTGAACGGGTTGCTCTTCGGCCCGGCGTTCCCTCTATTGGCTAGGTATTCCGGGTTCCTATACCTTCGCCAGAACCAGCGCCGGGCCGAATTCGTTGGATGACCATCCGGAGCCGGATAGAGCACTGCAACAGATTCCTCAAAAAATAGGAACCCGTAGATTGGCATTGCAGATACACGCTCCTCTGCCCCAGATTCTCAACTCTTCCAGGCAGGGGCGAGCGTGTTGAGTTCTTCCAGCCAGTTATTGATCAAGTTCATGTGTGTAACGGGCATCGGCCGCAAGGGTTGTGGAATTGCGCCTTCGGGGACATATAGCACAATGCCGGTGTTTGAGACGGCGTACTGGGCCGCGCCGGTACTGACTGCGCCGCAGGAACCCGCTGCCTGCATGACATCTGCAATGACTGGGGCCTCACGGCCGGTGGTTTTAAGGTGGGCAAGGTCGAACGGCACCGCCATCAGGGCGCCCTCACGGATAAAAAGAAGATATCCTTCCGAAACATAGCGGGCATCCGCACCGTTCCGCATGATCATGTGCCTGTCTCCAGGTTTTGATCCCTGAAAGTCAATTTCCGGCTCCCGCCATTTCCCTTGTCCCCAGTCACCGGAAGCAAGGCTGGTAAATAGTATTCCCTTGCCACCGGGCAGCGCATGGGGCAAGCGGTGGCTCGCCTCTCCCTTTTGAGGATCCAAGCGAGTAACCTCTTCCACCTTGCCATCCACAGTTGAGACCTGCAGAATGCCGCCTGTTTTCCTCGCAAAGACGATGGTGTTATTCGAGGTCCAGTCCCCCCCATAAGGATTGCCGCCGATGGAGTTGCAGATGGCCAGCGGCATTTCTCCGGTAAGGGTTGCCATCTTCAACGCGCTCCCGACCCAGAACCCCACCCTTTTGCCGTCAGGGGAGAAAAAGGGCGCCGTTCCACCATCCGTACCCGGCATGGGTCTGGCTTCTGCTGAGCCATGCATAACCCGCAGGTAGAGCCTGGAGGTCTCACCGGTAGCGGCGCTGATTACCAGGTTTGCTCCATCCGGGGATAAGGTCATGGCGGTGCGTGAAGGGCGCTGCAGTGCGAACCGGGATTCGTCCTGAACATTCCACCCAGTCAAGTAGTCCGCCGGTCTCACCGAGATTTCGGCGTGAAAGTGAGGTGTCTTAGCCGTGTCGAAGGTCGCCCGCCCCGACATCACGCGCATGAGCGCGGCGGTCGCCACTATCGCAACCAGCAGTAATACGGCGATCTGCCATTTCTTTAAGGGCCACATACCCTTCGATAGAGAGACCGGGGATATGGGTACGGGCGCCGGGGCGACGCCGTGATGGTCGTTCGGGCTTTCGATTTCCTCCCTGAGCTCCAGCAGTTCGGCGCGGATGTCGTGCATCACCTGGTAGCGCCTGGACGGGTCCCTGGCCAGCATTTTGTGCAACAGATGCCGCAGCCGCAAGGGAAGAACATTAGAATGCCGCGACCACGGAGGCGTGTTCTCATTGAGAATACTCATGCCGGTTTCCAAAGGGGTTCCACTCTGGAGTGGGTGGACACCCGTGGCCATCTCAAACAGGATCAGCCCAAAGGAGGAAATGTCGGCGGCGGGTCCGGTTTCGCCGTCTCGAAACTGCTCGGGAGACAAGTAAGGGACCGTGCCCGGGATTTCGGAAAGGTCAGCTGGGGAGGTCGACGAGTCAGAATCGATTCCATTGGCGCCACCGAAGCCCATGATCTTGATGTGACCTTGGTTGGTCAACATGATATTGGAGGGTTTCAAATCGCGATGCACGATGCCCGCTTCATGGGCCGCCTCCAGCGCCTCGGCTATTTCTAGGGCAACCCTCAGGGCTTCCTTCAAATCCATCCGGCCCGCCTGCAAGATCTGGTCCAGCGTACGGCCCTCGAGGTACTCCATCACGATGAAGGTCTTGCCATCAAGTATGCCGATTTCATAGATCTTACATAGGAAGGGATGATCCAGCGCCGCGGCTGCCGTGGCTTCATGGAGCAGGAGCTCGTGTGCTGCTTCGTCCCGGGCTTTTTCCTCCTGAACGCACTTCAATGCGACCCTGCGCCGCAACTCGGTGTCCCTAGCCCGGAATACCTGACCTCTGGTCCCCTTGCCGATCAACTCGAGCTTTTCATAGCGTGATGAGGCCGCCTTGAGTGCGGAAATGGAAGCAATCAGCCGGTAACCCCGCTTGGGAATGGTCTGTATGTACTTGGGACTCCTAACGTCGTCCTGAAATGCGTGGCGGAGGTCGGAGATCGCCCCCGTCAGCACGTCGTCGGTCACGAACGTGCCCTGCCAGACAGCCTGGATAATGCGCTCCTTCGGCAGAACCTCACCGGCATGATCCGCCAGGTAGACGAGCACTTTCATGACCTTCGGTTCCAATTGAGTGAGAGCTTGGTCGGAACCGATGATGCTGTTAAGGAGAGGCTGAACAAGCCACCGGTCAACGCGGAAGTCGCCTTCCATAAAGGCCCCTGGGAGAGGTGGTGAAACGCTATGGCATATACTTTATCACAAATATTAAAAAACATTCATCTAAAATTTTTTGACCGGGCTCTGCACTTCACTCCCCCAAAACAAGCAAGTGTCTGAAATAGCGGCTGCAATCTCAGGTGTCGGAATCGCTGAGTTTGGCTTGACTCGATCTGGCGTTGGAACGGTAGAATAATGTCAGAATAACGGCGGCGGTTCGTCAGGACATTAACACCCCCCTTCAGTCACCCTCATTTCCGCGAATTACCATCATCTAATGTTCTAAATGCTGCAGATGTTGAGTGCACTCGGTGGTTTACGAAGGGACCTCGAGTGCGTCTTTACAGTCACGGGTCATTGCTTGGGGGTCAGCCATTTCGTGTGGGTGTTCCCCTATTTACATGGCCACTAGTCCAATCGTCCGGCAAACGCGACCGGCCCTTAGGTTCGTACTGTTTTGGTTTGCGAGTCCCGGGGCCAGAGCTTGGCGCCGCAGGCGCTGATTGCCGGCATTGACTAGGGCTTTGCGTTGGTCGTGAGCTCTTGGTGATCTCAGATTTCACGGATTGGCTGATTAATCCAAGTTTCCAAAGTTTTTTAACAGGAGATATGACATGAGAAAAACGATCGTCAGACTCCTATGCCTGGCCGTGCTTAGTTTGGCATGCGCGTCGTTCGCCTATGGGCAAGGGAGCACAAATTCATCGCTTACGGGAGTAATCGTCGACCAGAGCGGCGCCGTCATCCCAGGTGCGGACATTGTGGCAAAAGA
>JBEKYG010000651.1:0-3711 GCA_049511215.1 Acidobacteriota bacterium
TGCGGCGTTGGCGCTCCTCGACGATGTACCGAGACATCGCCTGCGTCGCGCCGCCTGGCATCTGCCCCCGCGGCGCTCGGCACGCAGCCCCTCCTAATTCTCGGACGGGCTCCTAGGCTGCCAGGCTGCGCGTTCTCTCCGCATTGATATTATAGACAGAAGGGGGTTCTCATGAAGATCGCACTGATTCAGCAGCATGCCACTCCTGATCGAAATGCAAACATCAAACGAGGCGTGCTGGCCCTCGAGGAAGCCGCGTCGCGCGGAGCGCAGCTGGTGGTTTTTGCCGAGCTGGCGTTCCAGCGGTTTTTCCCGCAGCGCCGGCGCTGCGAGCAGCCTCCCCCGTGGGCAGAGACGGTTCCGGGCCCGACCACCGAGTTGTTTGCAGACCTTGCCCAAAAGCTTGGTGTCGTGGTTGTCCTCAATCTCTACGAACGCGACGGTGAGCGCGCCTACGACTCCTCGCCCGTGCTCGATGCCGATGGGAGGCTGGCGGGCGTGACGCGCATGATTCACATAATCGACGGCCCATGTTTTCGTGAAACCGAATTCTACCATCCGGGCGATCATGGAGCCCCAGTCTTCCCGACGGCGGTTGGTCGCCTTGGCGTGACGATCTGCTATGATCGGCACTTTCCGGAGTATATGCGCGCCCTGGGCGTCAAAGGAGCCGAAATAATCGTTGTGCCTCAAGCGGGCTCCGTCGGCGAGTGGCCGCCAGGAGTTTTTGAAGCGGAACTTCAGGTGGCGAGCTTTCAGAACGGGTACTTCGCCGCCCTGGCAAACCGAGTGGGCCCGGAAGAGTGCCTGACATTCGCAGGAGAGTCCTTCGTGACTGATCCGATGGGAAGAGTCATCGCCCGCGCGCCGGGACGGCAGGATCATATCCTCTATGCCGAGCTTGACTTCTCCCTCCTCCAGAAATGTGCGGCGAGATTGCACTTCATGAGGGATCGGCGCCCCGACATCTACCCTCTCTAGCCCCAATGCTGTTCACTTAAGGAGACTTCTCGGATTGCTTCGATGATCGGAATCGGCGTCGGAATCGGTATCGGTATCGAAGTCGCTTTCGTGATATCCCATTGCAAACAAACGCTTCTATTGCCTAATGAGTCAGGCTGTTTGTTTGATCCCGATTCCGATAGCGATTCCGACGCCGAGTTCCGATTGTGCTTAAGTGAACAGTATTGGGGCTGGTATCGGTTGATCGCTCTTCAGCAATGCGGGTGTTGAGCCGCAGGGGCAGATTCGTCACTCAGTACTCAGTACTTGACTATGCCGGCTCAATTCCACCGCGCAGGCTTCGCAGGGGTAAACGCGCTTCAAGTCGATTTCTTCGACGTAGGTAGAGGCGCGCATCACGCATTCAAATTGCCGGCAGTGATAGAGGCCGAAGGTGTGCCCGAGCTCATGCACCAACTCCTTCTCCAGGCGCTGGAGCATGAGATCGTCGTTACGAACCAGACCGTAGAACTGGTTTGAAAGTCGATGGGTCGAGACAACGGCGGCCGGTCCCCCAAGCTGTGCCTCCCCAAAAACGAACGTAAGAATGGGAATGAAAAGGTCCACGTCCACGACGCCAATGCGTTTTATTTCGTGGTCTCGGACTCCTTCCAGGATTTGAGCAAGCAGCTGGGTGGAGTTTGTCTGCCGCCGCGATGTGTCGTAAACGGTCCGAGTGTCGAGCGCCGCTCGTCCGACGCTCACCTGGACTGCAAAAATCTCCTCGATCCGACGCGACATGGCAATCAGCCTGTCAGGCCGGAGGCAGGAGCCGTTGAGGACATGGATCTCGTAAGGCACCTAAGGTTTCCTCAGGCCGTACTTGTGGATCTTGTTATAAAGTGTCACCCGGTCGATCTCCAGGATTTCGGCGGATCGGGATATATTCCAGTTGTTCTGCTCGAGCACCCGGGTAATGTGCGTCTTTTCAATCGCAGCCAGCGACCCGGTGTGGGGCATGTTGTTTTTGTCCGACAGCCGGAAGGGCAGATCCTCGGGGACGATTTCGGGCGGTTTGCCCACCACCATTGCCCGTTCGATCGCGTTTTCCAGCTCGCGCACGTTCCCCGGCCAGTTGTAGCGCACCATGACATCCATCGCTTCGGGTGAAATCGAGACGATCGGCTTGGCCATGGCGAACCTATACTTCTTCACGAAATAGTTTACGAGCAGTGGAATGTCCGATTTTCGTTCTCTCAGGGGCGGAACGAAGATGGTAAAGACGTTCAGACGATAATAGAGATCCTCCCGGAAGGCATTTTCCTGAATTGCCTTCTCGAGATCTTTATTCGTGGCACAGATGATCCGGAAATCCACCTTGATGATTTCGTTCCCGCCGACGCGTGTAAACTGCTTGGTTTCCAACACCCTTAACAGATCCACCTGCGTTTTCATGCCGACGTTGCCGATCTCATCCAGG
This sequence comes from Acidobacteriota bacterium, assembly GCA_049511215.1. Classification (GTDB taxonomy): domain Bacteria; phylum Acidobacteriota; class UBA6911; order UBA6911; family UBA6911; genus JAFNAG01. Next base: position 2,423 of record JBEKYG010000651.1, read on the forward strand.
AACAGGGTCCCCTCATCGGCAAGTTCGATCTTGCCCTTCCGCCGGTATTGAGCGCCGGTGAAGGCGCCTCGCTCGTGGCCGAAGAGTTCGCTTTCGAGCACTCCTTCCGGCATGGCGCCGCAATTGATGGTTACGATCGGGAAGTAGCGGCGTTCGCTGTTGCTGTGGATGGCACGAGCGATCAGCTCTTTACCGGTACCGCTCTCGCCGCGGATCATGACCGTGGTCTCCGTCTTGGCTACAGTCTCGATCATCTCGAACACTTGCTGCATGGCCTGCGATTCGCCGATGATTTCATCCAGCTTGGGAAGCTCCGCGATCTGCTCCTTGAGCTTGATGTTTTCCTGCATGAGCGCCCGCTGCTTGATGGCATTGCGGATCAAATGGGAAAGATAGTCTGGATCGACCGGCTTGGTTACATAGTCGAAGGCGCCGGACTTGAGGGCCTGGACGGCCGTATCCACCGACGCGTGAGCGGTGATAAAAATAATCGCTGCCAGGGGATCGATTTCCCGGACTCGCTGCTGCAGCTCAATGCCGCCCATGCCTGGCATCTTGATATCGAGCAGGATGATGTCCCAGCGCTGTGCCTGAAGCTGGCGGAGCGCCGCCGGTGCGTCTTCGGCGGCTCCAACGCTGAACCCGTCCTCGATAAACCATTTGGTCAGCGACTCCCTCACGATTTGTTCGTCGTCAACAATAAGAATGGATGTCCGATTGTTCATAGAGCCCCTACACCCGGTGGTGTCTCATGAAAATGATGCTTTGGCCTCGACCTTGGAACGATTCATTTCCGAGGGCGGGAAAGAGAGCGTGAAGACCGTTCCCTTCCCCTGCTGGGACTGAACCGAGACCGTTCCCTCGTGGCGCTCAAGGATACCGTAAACGGCCGCAAGGCCCAAGCCAACCCCTTTTCCTTCTTTTTTCGTGGTGAAAAATGGTTCGAAGAGATGTGGGATATCTTCAGCGGCAATGCCGGCTCCCGTGTCGGCAATGTCCATGCGGATGCCCCCCGATGCGCTCCGCGCGACCGTGATTTTGAGGTCGCCCCCTGCCGGCATTGCCTCAACCGCGTTGACGAACAGTGCGATCAGAGCCTGTTGGATCTGGTTTTCGTCGCACATCAGTGTCGCTTCAGGAATGGTGACCTCGGACTGGAAGTTTACGTTGGAGATCATGAAGTGGTGCTGCATCAGGCGCACCGCCTTGTCCACGATGTCCGCCACCGGAATCAGGCCGAACTCTCCAATCTGACGCCTGGAGAATAACAGCAGGTTCTTTACAATATT
>JBEKYG010000652.1:0-3708 GCA_049511215.1 Acidobacteriota bacterium
GAAAAAAAGAAGGCGGACGCCAAGAAGAAGGCTGACGACCGAACCAAGAAGTAGAAGTCGGATCAGCCCGCTGAAGACCTCTTATGGCCACGAGACTCCTGCTAGCCGACGACAGCATTACAATTCACAAGGTGGTAAGCCTCACGTTTGCTGCTGAGGATGTCCTGATCGAGTCGGTAACGAACGGGCATCTGGCCGTCGAAAAAGCACGGGCAGGCAGGCCGGACATAGTTCTGGCCGATGTTTCTATGCCTGGCCTGAATGGATATGAAGTCTGCGCCGCCATCAAGTCCGATCCTGAACTTGCGAGCACGCCGGTAGTACTCCTGGTCGGGGCGTTTGAACCGTTTGATGAGCGCGAGGCATCTCGCCTGAAATGTGACGCCTATCTGACGAAGCCCTTTGACACCTCGGAATTGATCCAGATTGTCCGCAAGCTTGTGAAGCAGCACAGATCAGCGCAGGCAAGCGTCGAATCATCCATCCCAAGGGTGCAACCGCAGGTCGTGAGCGCCGTTGTTGGAGGCGCGACTCTCGATATGCCTGCGGTGGGGCTCATCAGTGAGCGGACCCGGAAGTCCTTCTTGGGCGCAAATCGGATCCTGGAGCTGTTCGACCTGCCTGCCACGGAACCGGAGCGCGCCTCCGAATTAACTGCCCCGGCCGGGCGCCCTGCGGAGGAGGAAGTCCGGGAGCAACCTCAATCCCCGGCGCCTGCCGTCATTCCTTTTCCTGGCACCACAGAAATTGGTCCTTCTGATCCCTCTCCGATTACCCTCACGGAGAAGACGATTGATCGGATCGTCGAGAGGGTCGTGAACCGCATGTCGCGGGAGATCGTGCGGGAGATCGCCTGGGAAGTCGTCCCGCAACTTTCCGAAATCATGATCCGCCAGTATCTGGATGAACTCCGCTCAGCCCGCAAAAGCTAAAACCAGCCACGAATAGCACGAATAACACGACGCGGAATATCCGCAACCTAAAAGCCTCAACGCAGAGGGCGCAGAGGATTTCTTACTTTTGAATGATCTTCTCTGCGACCTCTGCGCCCTCTGCGTTGATCTTTTGCTTTTCTTGCCTAAACGGCAAAGGACTGTATGTAAGTAGTACGAAGGCTTTTCATGCTTTGGTGTTCTTCGTGGCTAGGCTTCTGTGGCAGAACCGGTTTCGCCTGAACTAGACTCGACACCTGATTTCGAATACAATTCGCCTTTTGCATAATCGAACTAATTGCACCTGTGGTTTGTGGATCTTGCAGCAGGGGTGGTAATGGCACGGGAAACGTTAGACAAGTCTTATGATCCTGCGCTGTTTGAGCAGCGCTGGTACGGCCTCTGGGAAAAGCGCGGCTATTTTGCGGCTGAGAATCCTTCGACCAAGCCGCGTTTTTCCATCGTTATTCCTCCGCCGAATGTGACGGGCACGCTGCATATGGGCCATGCCTTGCAGCACACGCTCCATGACGTGTTGGTACGTTGGAAGCGGATGTCCGGCTACAATACTCTTTGGTTGCCCGGAATGGATCATGCCAGCATTGCGGTGCATTTCGTGCTCGACAAGCAACTGGAAGACCAGGGCAAAAGCCGCTTCGATCTCGGACGTGAGCGCTTCCTCGAACTAGCCTGGAAATGGAAAGAAACGAGTGGCGGCACGATTCTCAACCAGATGCGCCGGATGGGTGTCTCCTGCGACTGGAGCCGGCAAAGGTTTACCTTGGACGAAAGCCTTTCCCACGCCGTGCAGGAAGCCTTCATTCGCCTGTATGAGGAGGGGCTGATCTATCGTGGCGAGTATATGGTGAACTGGTGCCCGCGTTGCAAGACGGCGATTTCGGATCTCGAGGTGGCGCACCTGCCCGCGCACGGTTCGCTCTGGTATATCCGATATCCGCTGGCCGGCCAGCAAGGGCAGGTAATTGTCGCGACTACGCGTCCGGAAACCATGCTTGGAGACACTGCGGTTGCCGTCCATCCGGAAGATGAGCGCTACCGCGACCTGATCGGGGCCAAGGTTCTGTTGCCTGTCATGAATCGCGAGATTCCCGTAATTGCGGACGCGATCGTCGACAGGGTATTCGGAACCGGAGCTGTCAAGGTGACGCCGGCTCACGACGCTAACGACTATGAAATCGCGAAACGACACGATCTACCACGCGTCACGGTGATCGATTCGGCCGGAAAGATGACCGCGGAGGCTGGTCCGTACGCGGGAATGGACCGTTTCAGTTGCCGGGACAAACTGGTCCGCCACCTTGCCGCGGAAGGATTTCTGATCAAAGTCACCGAATACGACTACAACGTAGGACATTGCGACCGTTGTTCCGCTGTAGTCGAGCCGAGGATTTCGATGCAGTGGTTCCTGAAAGTGGAATCGCTCGCCAAACCGGCTATTGAGGTTGTTGAGAAGGGTGAGATCCAATTCATTCCGGACGCTTTCAAGAAGCGCTATTTCGAGTGGATGTACAACATTCACGATTGGTGCATTTCCCGCCAGCTCTGGTGGGGACATCGCATACCAGCTTGGTATTGCGACGCCTGCGCTGAAATCGTCGTGTCGCGAACAACACCTGATGCCTGCACCAAGTGTGGCGGGACGTTGCGCGAAGAGACCGACATACTCGACACCTGGTTCAGCTCGGCACTCTGGCCATTTTCCACAATGGGATGGCCGGACGACACGCCGGACCTGCGTCTTTTCTACCCGACTAATGTGCTCATCACTGGACCCGACATCATATTTTTTTGGGTCGCCAGGATGATCATGATGGGGCTGAAGTTCATGGGACAGATCCCATTCCGGCAGGTCCATATCAACGGTATCGTGCGCGATGCCAGCCATAAGAAGATGAGCAAGACCCGAGGCAACGTGATCGAACCGTTGGCGCTCATCGACGAATACGGCGCGGATGCGATGAGATTTACGCTATCTTCCATGGCCGTGCCGGGGACCGACATACCATTCTCGACAGATCGCATGAAGGGTTATAGCGCATTTGCCAACAAGGTCTGGAATGCCGCACGCTTCGTGTTGATGAATCTCACCGAGAGCGATCCTCCGGCCGCCGCCGCGGCCATCGATGCGTTTCTCTCTCACAACCGGGAACAGCTGCCCGTCGAGGACCTGTGGATTCTGCATCGGCTCAACCAGGTTTCGGCTGACGTCGCCGAAGCACTTGACAAGTATCGCTTTCATGAAGCCGCAAGCCTGATCTACCAATTCATCTGGCACGAACTGTGCGACTGGTACATCGAGCTGGTTAAGCCGGTTCTAACGGGAAATGGTGTGCCGGAGGCGGAACGTGCGCGGCGTGTGGCTGTACTGATCCACGTGCTTGATTTTTCTCTGCGCCTGCTGCATCCATTTATGCCCTTCATAACGGAAGAGATCTGGCAGCAGATCCCGCATATCGGGGAATCGATCATGGTCCAGGAGTTCCCGCGCCCTCGGCCAGTGCGGGAGAACAGGGAAGCCGCAGAGGGCATGGAGGCCCTGATGGACTTGACCATAGCTTTGCGCTCGGCTCGTGCTGAAATGAATATCGATCCCAAAAAGATGCTCAACGTAACGCTTGTGGTGCCTGACTCGGCTGTCCGGGAATCGGTTCGTGCCAACATCGACAAAATCATGTTACTGGCTCACTTGAGTGCCGCGGAATTCGCCGCTGAACTTCCCGCCCAGCGGGTTCAGCTCAAGGGCATCTGGAAGTTC
>JBEKYG010000653.1:0-3708 GCA_049511215.1 Acidobacteriota bacterium
ATGCCCGGCGTGAATCCGCCCGCGGGCATCGGGCCTGAGGAAATCACGCGGCCGACCGAAGAAGAAATCATAGGCGCGCCAGCATCCGCCGCGGGCGCGGCAGGCGAGTCTGCCGTTCCAGTCGGCATCTGCGAGGGCACGCTTAGGGGCGCGCCGCAGGATGGGCAGAATCGATGGGACGGAGCTAACTCCCCACCACAGGACGGGCACCTCATCAAGGTCCTCCGTTCCAGATCCATGCTGATGGGTTGAATGCAGCGAAGCTACGGCACCTATATTCCTGGCCCCCGCGTGAAAGTCAACAGGTTTGCGCCTCAAACCCGAAGAAAGCATGGGGCAGGCACCGTTTTTCGAGTTCATGTTGCCTCACGGGATGCACGCGATGTATGTTATACACCGTGGGGAAACACATGAAGAGGACGCAGCTTTACCTCGACGAACAGACGGCAAGGACTCTCGAGACCTTGAGCCGCCAGAAGACCACCACTGTGTCCGAGTTGGTTAGAACAAGCTTGCGTGAGCGCTACATGCCCGCCAAAGACCTCGACAAAGTCGCGCTTGCCCGCGGCTTGACTGGAATATGGAAACATCATAGGGATCTAAAGGATATTGAGGCCGCCGTTCGAAAGCTCCGAAGAGGCCCGCGGCTGAGGAGGTTCCGAATTGGCTGACGTCCTTCTCGATTCCGACGTGATCATCGCATGGCTGCGCGGATACGAATCCGTCGCCGGCGCCGTTATGAATCTGCTGGAAAGCGCCACAGCCTGCTGTGGACGCCGGTTTCCATCGCCGAGGTATTCGCAGGAGTGAGGAAAGGCGAAAACGCTCGCGTCGAGACACTTTTTTTGATCCTCGAAACCCTGCCGACTTCTGAAACGATCGGGAAGAAAGCCGGACGATATCTGCAGAAATACTCGAAATCTCACAGCCTCGAGCTTGGTGACGCACTGATTGCCGCCTCCGCCAGTGTGGCCGACCTTTCGCTTTGGACGCTTAATAGGAAGCACTATCCAATGCCGGAAGTTAGGCTGTTTTACCCCCAACACTACTAAAGGCGCCCGTCCACCCGGCAAAATCTGAGGCAGGAAGCAGTAAAAAAATCGCCGGGGGGCGCGCACGTCGAGCGGAGTGTGGCTCCTGGCTTCTGAGCCTGCCCCGGAAAGCGGGGACAGAACCTGCACCTTACACGCATTGTGTTTCGGTGAAGCATCCCTCTACGAACGGCCATCTAACAGCAGCCACGGATTCCAAGCCCTGCTGCGGAAAACGAACCTGGAGCCCTAGAATCGCTGGAGTCGCAGGCCAACTATATCGCGCGCCCAGCCATGGCTGAACTGCGTCAACGGCCCTGCGATCCAGGGAGGAATCCTGAGCCAGGAACGCTTCCTCCATCCCGTCTTGCCCCAGCTTTTCGATGATCGCGTAATGCCAAAAGCTCTTGCCGATCATGGAAAATCCCTCCAGCCGAGCAATTCAGTGGTGAAGACTATGCTATGATTACCCCATGCGTTTTGGGCTTGTTCTGTTATTTCTTTCGGTGCAGGCAGCGAAGCCGGCTCCGGTGCCGGGCATGCCTGCGGCAGTCGGGGTCTACTTCCGGCAGGACCCCGCGCAGTGGATCAAGCTCGAGCCCGCCGCCATGGCCGACATGAAATCGAAAGGCATGGGAGATTTCCTCGATACCGCCGGCTATACCAACCTCGACGTGATTGTGGCTTACCAGGGGGCTCAGGCGAAACTGCAAATCGCGGCTCAGCGGCCCACTTTTTATGTTCGGGGCGTCGGCTCCGCTAACGACGCCATGATTGTTCATCTCACGCGCAAGAAAGACAACCGCACAGTCAGGACCGCATCTTCGGCAGCTACGACGGAAAACAAGGGAGGGTTCAGGAAAGACGAGATCGAACCCGTCACGGTCACCATCTATTCCGATGATTCCTTTTCCGTCGCTCCCGAGCAGGATTTAAAGCCCGGCGAGTATCTGCTGGCGTTCAGCTACGCCAATGCAGGCTTCGATTTCGGCGTCAACCGGGCGAAGAAGTGAGCGGGCTCAAGACTCGGGCATGAGTTCCTGTACGCGCCCCACGGCACCGCCTGCCAGACGGACCTTAATCCCATGAGGATGAGTGGAAGAACTGGTCAGAATATCCTGGACGATTCCTTCCGTGAGTTTTCCGGAACGTTGATCCTGCTTTTGGATAATGCGCACGCGCCCTCCGATCTTGATATCTTCCCGTTTGGCGTTCATTTCCAACCCAGCATCAAAACACTCAAGCGCGGCCGCCCCGCGGCCGAGATCGTCCAGGAATATCCCCTCGTCAGCAGCATCCGCTGGTATTGAATCAGCAGAAGTAACCGGAACATAGTACCCTATCCCTGCCGGGAAAGTTGAACTTTTCAGGGTTCAGATTTGACATGGAGAAGACTGCCGGCAGTCCCGCCGCATTTCCATCAGGCCTATTTGCTTTCGGTCGTGGCCATACCCACGGATTTTCACGAAAGATCCAGAATATTTTACGGAAGGCAAGACGCAGAGTTGAAGGAAAAAACAAGTTGCGTCGGCGATAACATTAGTACTTGATCTCGCCGCTCAATTGGTGTGGGATGGGGGTGGTCGAAATCATGGTAATGCTTGAATGGAAATATGGAGGGTTCTTTTATGCCTGAGGATCCCGAGGATCAATGCTGTAATTCACATCAGGGGATAAGCCGCAGGGGCTTCCTGTCGACGGTCGGCGTCGGGGCGGTTGCAGCGGTCTCTCTTGGAAACGCTCCCGCCTCGCCTGCGCAGGAGATTGAGGCCGTTGGCGACGCCTTGACGGTCAACATTGTCGTCAACGGGTCCAAACGGAAACTTATCGTGGAGCCGCGCTGGACGCTGCTTTACGTCTTGCGGGACTTGCTCGGGCTCACGGGCACCAAAATCGGCTGTGAGCGCGGTGAGTGCGGCGCCTGTACCGTGCTGATGGACGGCAAGCCACGATACGCCTGCATGATGCTGGCCGTTGAGGCCCAAGGACACGAGATCACAACCCTGGAAGGGTTGATGGAAGGCGAGAAGCTCGGGCCGGTGCAGCAGGCATTCGCGGAAGAGGATGCCTTCCAATGCGGCTTTTGCACACCTGGGCAGATCATGGCGGTTGAGGGTCTGCTGCGCCAGAACGCCAATCCAACCATCGATCAGATTCGCACGGGCGTGAGTGGGAACCTGTGCCGCTGCGCCGCCTATCCGAACATCTTCAGGGCTGCTGCCAAGGCGGCCGGGCTGCGCAAGAGGGGAGGTGTGGCATGACGGATTACTATGACGAATTAGCAGAATCTTTCCATTCGGGTATGGAACCGCAATCCGCGCAACCGCAGGAAAAGATCGAGCCGTGGGGCGAGACGCGCATCGTAGGCAAGGCGCTGCCGCGTGTCGATGCCTATGAGCGGGTTTCCGGCGCAGCCGAGTACACCTACGACATTACTTTGCCCAACATGGCTTACGCCGCGATCCTGCGCTCCCCGCATGCTCATGCCATGGTGAAAGATATCGACACCAGCGCCGCGGAGAAGATGCCGGGCGTCGTGGGCATCCTGACGGGCAAATCTGCCGGCGCGGACCTCCCGTGGTATGGCGGCAGAACGCCGCAGAGCAAGCTGTTCGACCCACATTGCCGCTATGAAGGGGACGAAGTGGCGGCAGTTGCAGCTCGAACGCCCTCTCAG
>JBEKYG010000654.1:0-3698 GCA_049511215.1 Acidobacteriota bacterium
CCGCTAATTTTATCAATGCCGCCCTGGCCGGAATTGGAGACGGCGCCAATGGTGGCGGGCCGATTTGGGCCATCTTCGACGCCGACGCCGTGACTCGAGAGAAGTGGAATCCGCAACCTCCCAATGTGGATTTGGACGCGGGGTTTTTCTTCAGCGCAAACACGATCGCGGAGCTGGCGAACAAGATTGTGAATAAGCACCAGAAAAAGCCGATGTCGCCTGCGGCCCTGCAAGACACCGTAGCCAAGTACAACTCGTATGTGGATGCGGGGAAGGATCCGGATTTCGGCAAACCTGCCCCGAAATACAAGATCCAAACAGCCCCATTCTATGCGGCCTGGGCTACACCCGTCATCCACGACACCCGTGCCGGGCTCAGGATCAACGCCAGATGCCAGGTGGTGGATCTCTATGGCCATGTCATCCCCGGCCTCTACTGCGGGGGCGAGTCCGCGGGAGGATTCAGCCAGCACGGCCTCGCCCGATGCGTCGTCCAGGGTCGCATCGCCGGCAGGAACGCCGCCGCGGAAACAGCCAAGTCATGAGCTGTTCGACCGCACAACTACCCCCTGGTAGCCGATCGCTACGGGCACGGCTTCGCTTTTCATAAGGGCGTTGCCACAGACCAATGCTTCACGCAACGCGATCGCGGCTGTTCTGTTCTTGACGTCCGCGGCAGCCCAGAGGCCTCGACGTGAACTCGTGGGGGCCGCAAGCGATGTCATCGGAGGCGTGGACACTCGGAGTTGAACGTTAGCGGAGAGCATGATGGCATTTCCATCATTACCAAAGGAGAGTAGCAGCTGAAAACATGAGAGCCATTGCGATTCGGATCGTGGTCTTGCTGGTGCTGACCAAATGCGCCGCAGGGGCGCAGAGCAACGATATAGGGATTCTGGTTGGAGGTGCGGGGCCAAGTGCCGATGTTGTGATCGGCACCAGCGTGCGCGTATCTTCCACAGTGGCCGTAAGCCTGCAACTGAATTATGCGTTTCAGGTGATGAAGCGAAAGCCGGGCGCCTTGAGCGTGGAACTGCCGCTGGTGCTCGTGGGGCACCTGTCTGTGTCGGTTGGTGGCGGGGTGTCAGCCGCGAGCCGGAATACATTGTTCTTCACGCCGGGCATGAGATTCAACCTGCCGCTGCATTCACGCGTGGGGCTGTATGGTGTGGCCGGGGGCGGAGTCGGGTCATTCGGCAATGACGAGGTGACTGTAGGCCCAGTCATTGGAATGCAGAGTCGGCGTGTGTCGTCGGGGGTGTTTGACTTCGGTGGCGGGATCGATTTCCGGCTGATGCATCTGCTGAGCCTGCGCGGAGAGGCGCGGGACTTCGTGAGTCGCGCGGGGCTGGGCGGGACGGCGGGCAGAAACCATGGGATCTTTCAGGGAGGAATCGGTTTCCACTTCTGAGTGCTATTTCGGGGACAGTCTCTCATGCACTTGGGGCGCACTCTACGACGCATGAAAAGATCATGCTCCCCATGGGCGGCGATCATCGGCATCGGAATCGGGATCGGGATCGCAATCGCAGTCGCTATCGGCTTTCGCAGACTGATACAACCGATTGCGTTTGCGATCCCGACGCCGATACCGATCCCGACCTTTTTGGCTTTCTGCTTCTATTTTCGGGACAGTCAGCAGAGTCCCCAAATTACCGGCCTTGTATCCGCGCTGAGATATGATGAGTTTCGGGATCGTGGTGACCGTCCCCGAAATGGCTTTTGGTAGTGGCATTGCCGCGCCGTGTTATTCGTGGCCATGCTTTTTCCCACTGTCTGAATCGCTGTCCATTTTCCTGCCCAGGATGGTTCCGATTGTCAGCCAACCTACGACGTTCGCAGAGGTGCGGAACATGTCCGGGATTGTGTCCACCGCGAGCAGGACTCCGATGCCTTCGACGGGGACGCCTGCAGCCGACAGTACTGGTGCCATGACGATGATGGCCCCCGCAGGAATGCCAGGGATGGTCAGAGAGGTAAAGACGACCGTTACCACGATCGTGGCAATCTGGGTGAACATCAGATCCACACCGTAGAGCCGGGCGACGAAGAGCGCCGCGACCACCTCCGCCATCGCACCGCCGACACGGAACATGGATGCGGCAAGCGACAGCACGAATCCATGGATCTCGCTCGGCAGGCCCAGATTGGTCTTTGCGCCCTCAATCGTGGCCGGGAGCGCCGCAAGAGACGATCGAGAGCTGAATGCGACGGCAAATGCCGGGGCGCTCGCCTGCAGAAATCGCCGCAGGGGGACGCGTCCGAGCAGCACGGCGGCAGGGTAAAGTACCACTACGACAAAGGCCCCGCTGATCAGCGAGAGCAGAACGATGTAATAGATCAATGCCCCGGCCGCATGGAGACCCATCCGCGCGCCAAGCGGAACCGCCAGCGCAAAAACTCCGACCGGCGCGAAGCGAAGCACCCATTGAACGAGAATCAGCATGGCATCGGAAGTGCCCTGGAAAAAGCGCACGACGGTCTGCTGCCGGTCCGCATTGACCTTTGTGAGCGAGAGCCCAAACGCAAGGGAGAAGAAGATCAGTGGAAGCATGGAGCCGTCAACGAGAGCCTTGAAGGCGTTGACGGGCAGGAGGTCCACAATCCACTGCGAAACGGACGGCAGCTGGCGGGCCGTTTCGATCGCTGCCTTCCCCGTGCTCGCAGCGCCGGCGCGAAGCGCCTCCGCAACCCCCGGCTCGATTTTGAGGCGCGCGAGCAGAGGGAATGCCAGCACAGCACTGAAAATCGATGCCGCGAAGAGCGCGACGAAAAACCAGAGCAGGGCTCGTCCGCCCAGGCGGCCCACTGCCCGCGCGTCCCGTGCGGTTGCGACACCACAATCAGGCCGGAGATTACCAGCGGGATGACCGTCATCCGGATGGCGTTGATGAAGAGCGCGCTGATCGGCTCCACGATCCCCGGGAACTTCTGAAGCCAGGGCGCGGCGCCGCCAGCAATCGCCATTCCGATCGCCAGGCCCAAAATCAAACCGACAAGAACACGAACCGTGAAGGACATGGAGCGCATTATACGACAACTGCCGATTCCGGTTCGCTGTTTGCCTGGCTGTTTTTAAGTTTTAGAGTTGGTCTTTGAAAACATCAACTCCAAGAACCTGTGAAAAATTCGATCTTCACCGTTTACCACAAAGACTCGAAGATTCAAAGGAGGTTTCAAAACATAGGATTTCTTCGAGCCTTGGAGTCTTCGAGTCTTTGTGTTGGGCCGATGTATCCCTGTAGTCTTCCTGGCGTCAATTTATTCACATCTTCCAAGACTCAAAGACTCAAAAGAGCTGGGCATATCCATCACTTGAGAACCAGCCTGACGCCCAGGAATACCAGTACGGCTCCGGTCAGAATTTCCATGGTCCGGCGCACCCGCGGCCGCGCCATGCGCTCGCTGAGCGTTCCGACCGCCATCGCATAGGCCGAGAGCCAAAGCAAGCTCATGGAAACGTGCGTGGCTGCAAGCATCAGAAAGCGCCGGAAGAACGGATCGGCGGCGCTGATGAACTGTGGCAGAAGGAGCATGTAAAAAAGAACCACCGAAGGATTCAGGAAGTTTGTCAGGACTCCCCGCACTACCGCGGAGGGTTCCATGGTGGGCGCGGGGTTCAGCCGGCCCGGTCCGGGCTGAGCGTACCCATGCGCCTGTTGCCACAACGTGCGCAATCCCAGATACGTGAGATAGAT
>JBEKYG010000655.1:0-3696 GCA_049511215.1 Acidobacteriota bacterium
ACATTTTCGGCGGCGTCCATGGTGAGGCGGCGCGGAGCGCCTCCGGCGGCGCCAACCACATAGATATCGGCGTTGCCTTCGCGGCCGGGGTCGCTCGAACGGGAGTCATAAGCAATCCAGCGGCCGTCGGGAGACCAGCGCGGAGTGCCGGTAAGGTAGGGGCCGCGATTAATCAACTGGACAGGATTGCGGCCATCCTGGTCGCAGACCCAAATGCCAAAATCGCCAGAGCGGTCGGAGGCAAAAACAATTTTCCGGCTGTCCGGCGAGTAGTCCGGCCCATTGTCGGAAAGCGTGGAGGAAATCAGGGGCGCCTGCGCGCCGCCGCGGCCCGCCGAATCGAGCGCGAGCCGCCAGATATTCAGATCGTCCATGGTCTGGGTATAAGCCAGACGGTTCCCTTGGCGTGAGAGGGCCGGGCTGAGCACCCTCTGCCCGACTGCCGCCAAGCGTTCGGGCGCTCCCCCGGCGGCAGGAATTCGCCAGAGGTTATAGCTGCTGCTTCCTCGTCTCGACGCAAACACAAGTTCGCGGCCGGTGGCCGTCCAATCCAAGCCGAGGATGGAGCTGTTGTCCGAAGTAAGCCGCCGGGGCTGGCCTCCAGACAAGGGCATGAGATAGATATCCGTCGTTGCCAGACTGGTGGACCGAATGAATGCCAGCGTCTTCCCATCCGGAGAAAAGGCTGGATAAGAATCGCCCGCGGTTCCCGCCGGCGGTAGGGTCACCCTTCGCTTCTCGCCATTCTCGGTCGAAAGCAGGTAAATGCTGAAAGGCTCCTCCGGCGAGGTTTTGTCTGCCACGGCAAGGTACTTTCCATCCGGCGAGTAGTATGGGCTGTTCCCTTGGGCCGGAATCTGATAGGGAAAAACGTCGGCTATCCTGCGCTCCTGTCCTCCCCTCGATGGCATCAGATAAACTGCACAGCTATCCGCGCGCTGCCGGACAAAGGCGATATATCTGCCGTCGGGAGACCAGGCCGGATGGGTGTCGACAGCCTGATCCGTGGTCAGCCGGAGCGTCTGAGGGCTGCCAATCTGCTTGACGTAGATGTCCGTATTGTCACCCTTTTCGCCATCCCATACGAAAGCGATCCGGCTGCCATCGGGCGAAAAAGCCGGCTGGGTTTCGCGGCCTGGGAAACTGGTTAGAGGGACGATTTTCAAAGCGGGAGTTGAGGCCTTGGATCCTCGTTGCATGAACGTCACCCAGAGCGCGGCGCCAGCCAGCAGGCCCACGGCCAGGAAGATTGCCGGCCAAACAAGGCGGCTCGCTGGCGATCGTGACTTGCCTGGAAACGTCCCAACGACGCCAATCCCGTTGCGGGGTTTCGCCCCGAAGTCTTCGTTGAGGTGCTGTTCGCCACTGCGCTTTCCTTCAGCCTGGCCTATGAAAGGCGCCGCGGCCGCTCCCAAGCCCGCCGCTTCGGGCTCAGCCCAAACCTCTCTGACACTCGCCACAAAGCGGTAGCCCCGTTTCGGTATCGTCTCTATATATTGATCGGATTGCGCCCCGCCTAGAATTTTCCGCAAGTTGGAGACGTTCTTGGCCAGGTTGACCTCTTCGACGAAGGTGTCAGGCCAGATCCTCTTGATTAATTCTTCTTTATCAATTACGTGGCCGCCGCTCTCGACTAACGCCAACAGGGTCTCATGGGCTTTCGGAGTCAGCGGAATATGACGCCCGTCGCGCAACAGCAGGCCCTCTGCCAAGTCCATGCGGAATGGACCGAATTCATAGAAGTGCTTGACTGTCTGATTCATAGGGGTGGTAAGAATTATGCCACAGTTTAGTTAAAACTTTTTCACATTTTTACCAAAACTTATAAAAGACTTCCTCGACCCTTCCGAGGCAAATTAGGGCGCGAGGGACCGCCAGGGATCAGGCATAGGCGGGTATCATGCCTGTCTCTGGAACTTCTTTGCACCTCCTGCGGAAACCTGGAAGGCCCGGCGATTCATCAGTTTGCGCTCCTTCGGTCAATGTCGGCCAAAGCTGGATCCCGGGAACTAAAAGGGCCATGGGACCGTTGGAAGGTCAGACCACCCAGGCATCGCCAGGCAGGGGAATTCCGTTTGCTATTCCGAACGACCGGGGATATGATCCGAAAACCTGATGTCAACCCCCAGTATTTTTCGAGCCCTTGCCGGGCATGACCTTCATGAGGCTGTGAGGGATTTCAGGCCACAAAACCCGTCCTAAACGAAGGAGGCACCATCTTGAACAAAACAAAACGTAGTTCCATTGGAAAGAGCCTGCTGTGCGGATTGATAGGCGCGCTGGGCTTGATCCTCTTATTCTCAGCCGGCGCATTCGCGCAAGCTAACAGCTCCGGGATTTCGGGATTTGTGAAAGATCCCTCAGGAGCGGTTATACCTGGCGTAACGGTCACGGTCAAACTGGAAGGCGGGGGTCTGGTACGATCTGCCGTTACGGACCAGAGAGGCTATTACGTCATTACGCCGTTGCCCTCTGGGTTTTATAACGTCAGCGTGGAGCATACCGGTTTTAAGCGTGCCGAGACCACCGGCAAGAGTCTCGATCCCGGCATTCCGGGTGCCCTCGATATCGTTCTCCAGGTCGGCGGCACCAGCGAAACCATAACGGTCACGGCCAATACGGCCACGGTGCAGACGGAATCGGCCACGGTTGGCAAGCTGGTTGAAGGCACACAGCTCCAGTACCTGGGATTGAATGGACGTAATCCGATATATCTGGCGGGCCTCATGCCGGGTGTGAGTACTGACCTGGCCGGAAACAACTATGGCTCGAGCACGCCGCCCAGCATGAATGGTTCCAGCCTGGGCATGATTTTCTTTGATGGTATGGTTGGCGTCCGCACCCGCGCGAACGGCACCTGGAGCATCGGCGCCGCGGACATGGATTCGACGCAGGAAGTCCAAGTTCTGACGGCCAACTTCAGTGCTGAATATGGCCGCACGGCCGGCGGCCAGATCCGCATCGTTACCAGAGGCGGCGCCAGCCAATTTCATGGAAGTGTGTACGATTACATTCGCAATTCGGCGTTCAATGCCAATTCATGGAGCCGCAATAACTCAACCCTTCAGGTCACGGCACCTTGTTCGAACCCTGCGAATTATGCGGCGTCCTATTGCCGCCCCAGTCCGTTCCGCTACAACCAATATGGCTGGAACTTCAGCGGTCCCGTGCTGCTCCCCTTTACCACATTCAATCGAGACCGCAGCAAACTCTTCTTTATGTTCAGCCAGGAGTGGGTGCACTCGCGCAGCGGTTCAACAACAACCATGACCGTAGCCTCGGATAAAATGAGGCAGGGGGATTTCAGCGAGCTGCTGGACCCCACCAACCGATTCTTCCAAAGAGCGATTTATCTCAAGGATCCTCTTAAGACAGGGACGTGCAGCGCGGCCAGCCAGGTTGCCTGCTTTAACTACAATGGGATCGTAAACTATATTCCGCCCGATAGGCTAAGCCCGAACGGCATGGCCTTTATGAGGGCCTATCCTGAGCCCAAGGGCTATCTCAATCCCTACCCGTCAAGCACGAATTGGTGGAGTGGCGAAAATGCCGGTGGCACCGATCAAGGTAAGACCACGATTGCGGCGGATTACACTCCCGCCCCGAGCCATTCGATTCGCATACGCGGGCAGTTCTTTAATTCCCACCCTCCCCAGGCCGTTATCGACTATACCAACAAGTTCTACACTTGGCCTT